>JANWUW010000088.1 GCA_025057935.1 Thermoflexales bacterium | reverse complement strand
TTCAGGTAGTAGTTGTGCGCGTGACCCAGCGGGTTCTCCCAAGGCAGCAGGCGAAAGCGCGGGTATGCAGCAGCGTAGTTGCCCAGCCCTACCCCTAGCCAAGGCGAGGCTTCGATCATGCGCAGCGCCGCTTGCCAATGGGCTAAGCGCTCGATAGTGGAAAAGGTGAACGGCGTCACCTGGGCATTGCGCACATCGAGCTCGCCGTTCGGCATGTACGCTTGCACTTGCGCCTCAATGCTCGCTGGGAGGTTAAGGCGATCAAAGCCGTACAGCGCGAGCAAGATCGTCAGCGCAGCCAACGCCCAGACTTGCGGGCGCGGCAGCGCGACAAGCACCAACGCCAACGCGGCTGCAGCCGCGCCCACAAACGCGCCGCGCGAGCCGCTTGCGATCAGCGCGTAGATGCTCCCGACAGCGACAAGCAGCGCGCTTGCACCGACGAACCAACGTCGTTGACGCAGCGCCCCCACACTTACGCCAAGCGCCACAGGCCAAACCAGCCCCATGAACCCTCCGAAGGGATTGGGCTGCTCAAACGAGCCGTAGGCGCGGTAACGCGCAAGACTTCCCACGAACAAAAACTCATCAGGACCTGTGCCGCGCAGCACGGCTTGGTAAAAGCCCGCTGCTGCCTGAATCGCGCCGCTCACCAACACGGCGCCAAGCAGCAGCGCGCGCGTTCGCCTTGAGGCGTTCGCCACGATGAGGGCAACAGCGCCAAATTGAAGCCACTTCACCCATTCGCCGAGCCACTCGCCTGCGTCTTGGGCGACGAAGAACGTGGCAAACGCAATGCTCGCAAACGCCGCAAGCAGCGCACTGATCGGCATCCCCCAGGTGTGCACACACAGTCGCCGTGTCGCAAGCGCACGCAGGAGGTAAGCAATCAGCGCAACGCTCAGCATCACTTGACCACTGCCCAAGCCAAAACCCAGCACGATGCGCTCCAGTGGTTGGAGCGGGGCAAGAACGAGTGTGAGCGCTAGGCTGAGCGCAGGGTCAAGCAGCGCAAATGCGCCCACCAGCACCGCGCCGAGCGCGAACAGAGCTTCAAGCGGCAGCAACGCAACGCCAACGCCAGCAAGCGCTGCGCCAACCGCAGCCATCCACCACACGCTTTGCGCGCGCATGACTCATGTGCTCGAAGCAGGTCGCGACTTCACGAGGATCGTCCACATGCCTCGTTGCGCCACGCTGCCGTCCTGCTTCTTCACCGAGATTTTGAACGTCACTTTGCCGTTGCCGAGCCGCGGGAAAGCTTTGGTCTCGACCACTTCCGCCTCGAGGTGGATGGTGTCGCCAACGAAGATCGGCGCGGTGAACTCCCACTCTAAGCTACGAAACGCCTCCACCGTGCCAATCAAAAAGCCCATCTGGAACGCCAAACCGCTGGCGATGCTTAGCCCAAGCAAGCCATGCGCGACACGCCGACCGAACAAGCTGCGCTGGGCGAAGGTCTCGCTAGTGTGAATCTCGTTGTAGTCCCCGCTCAGTGCGGCGAACCAAACGACGTCAGCCTCGGTGACGGTGCGGCTAGGCGACGTTGCCTTGTCGCCAACGGCGAAGTCTTCGAAGTAGAGACCGTGGGGTGTGTTCAGCGCCATGATGGGCATTGTCTCACTTCCGCAGCACGACGACCATGCGCTCGCTGGCTGGGCTGCAATCGAGCGGCGGCGGCGGCACAAGCATGTTGCCAAACCACCACGTCTGCGAGAACGCGCCGCTCAAGTCAATCAACGCGCGCAGCTCTTGCGCCAAATACCAACGATGAGGATGATGCGACTCGACCACGCGCGGCGGTTTACCTTCCTCGCGGATCACCAAGCGCGTGGTGACGATCCACTGTTGGGTGATCCAGTCGTAGGGGTCATCCTCGGCGCCGAAGAGCACCTCCACCTCGGTGTACGGCAGATGAGCGAAGTACGGGCTATCAGTGGAGCGCGCAACCCAGGTGTTGGGCAAGCTATCGCGCCAAATCGTCGCGGGGTGCGCCATCTCAATCACGTACACCCCGCCGGGCAGCAGCGCGCGCGCCACAGCGCGCAAGTGCGCGACCACCTGCTCGTTGGTCAGCAAATGAGAGAAGCTCTCCATCAAGTTCGCAGCGAGCGCGACGGGCTGCTCAAGCGCGAAGTCGGTCATGTCGGCCTGAATGAGCGAGAGCGAGACCCCCTCGGCTTCGGCGCCCTTGCGCGCATACTCCAACATCTCAGCGGAGAGGTCAAGCGCAACTGCGCGCCAACCACGTCGCGCGAAGGTGCGCGCATGGCGCGCAGGGCCAGCAGCCAGCTCGAGGAACGAGTGGTGCAGCGCTGCAGGCGGCGCTCCGAGGTTGCGCAAACACCACGCGAGGAAGCTGCATTCGTCTTCAAAGTCGCGGTCGCCAAAGGCGATGTCGTAGGCGAGGGCGTTGGCGTAGAACTCGGGCAAACTCACGGATCGACGCTCCTCAGACGGCAGATGGGGTTTTGCTGCTGCGAATTATCACTGCACAAAAGAGGCTTGCAGCTCTCATAAAAAGCTTGCACAATTCGAGGCATGGACCCGAACGCGCCGATGGACCCAATCATCTACCCGATCTTGATCTGCGCCGGCAGTTTGGTGATCAGCTCGCTGCTGCTCACGTATGCCGTGTCCTGGATCACGATCGCGATCCGCAAGCGGCGCGCGGCTGCGCTCAAGAGCTGGCGCGAGCGCGGTGTGGAGATTCGTCTCGGACCGACGCAGGTGAACTTCCTCAACGAACCGCGCATGTTCGGGGTCGGCGGGAACGGCACATTGATCATGAGCGATACCGCGATCCACTTCGCGCAGGTCTCGCCAGAACGCGAGATCGTCATCCCGTTGCGCGACATCGATCGCGCGTTCCTCGCCAAGCGCTTCAACGGGCGCATTGGGGGTCCCTTTCTCATCATCCGGCGCAAGATCGGCGACCTCACTGGCTTCCAGATGCCCAATCCGCAAAAGTGGGCAGATGCCATCAATCAGCGCGTAGGTGCCTTCGCAGAAACAACGCAGAACGTGAATGCGGAGGCATCCGCTTGCGAGCTCCCCAGTGCTACGGAAGCTAGCAGCGCGTGATCGACCACTACGCGCTTCTAGGGTTTGCTGCTGAAGCAACAAAGTTGAAGGCTAGGGCGACGTGGCAATGACCTCTGTTGCCAAAGTTGCCCTGCTCTCGCTGAGCGTGCCGCGAGCGCTGAGTTACGTCGTGCCTGAAGCGCTCGTTGATCGCGTGCATCAGGGGGCGCTGGTGATTGTGCCTGTGCAGACGCGGCTAGTGCCTGGCGTAGTGGTAGCACTGGAAGCCGAGGAGAGACCCTCGCACGCACTCAAGGCGATACACGCTGTCGTCGAACCTCAAGCGCTGCATCCGCATCAGCTCGATTTAGCGCGTTGGATTGCAGCGGAGTATCACGCCCCGCTAGGGCGCTGCTGTGCGCTG
The DNA here is from genome assembly GCA_025057935.1 of Thermoflexales bacterium. GTDB lineage: Bacteria > Chloroflexota > Anaerolineae > J036 > Brachytrichaceae > DRWP01. Next base: position 100,781 of record JANWUW010000088.1, on the reverse strand, counting down.
ATGATCCCGCCTGGGCTTACGCCGCGCACTACTTGGAGCTACGCGCTTGCCGAAGACGCCCCTCCCATCGCAGAGGACGCTAGTCTCGAAGCACGCATTCTGCGCGTTCTGCGCGCGCGCGGGCCGCTGACGGAAGCCCAACTTGCGCGGCATTTGCGCGCGCTCGCAGGATGGCAACAAGCGCTGCGCCGCCTGATCCAGCGGAGGCTTGTTGTCCGCACTGCGACGACGCAGCCACCCGCAGGGTCAACGCGGCGCACAACACTGGTGCAGCTCGCGCTGGGCGATGCGACCCTCGAGCTGGTTCTCGAGCGCCTGAGCGCAGACACGCGCCTTCGCGCTGCAACGCGCGCGCGCCGTGCTGCAGCGCTGCGCTACTTGCGGACGCAGGGCGGAATGGCGTGGGCAGACTGGCTAATTGCGGAGACTGGTCTCACGCGCGGCGACCTCGCTTGGCTGGTTGAGAAGAACTACGTCGTGCTAGGAGATGCTGAGCGTTGGCGCGACCCACTCGCCGACGTGGACTACGTGCCGCGCGCTGCGCCGGCATTGACGCCTGACCAGCACCGCGCTTGGGAAACCATCGCTGCGGCGCTTGAGGCGGGCGCTCAAGCGAATTTTCTCCTGCGCGGTGTCACAGGCTCTGGCAAGACGGAGCTTTACCTGCGCGCCGCCGAGGCCTGCGTGCGACGTGGCAAAAGCGCCATCGTGCTCGTGCCAGAGATCAGCCTAACGCCACAAACAGCGCGGCGATTCCTCGAACGTTTCCCTGGGCAGGTCGCCCTGATCCACAGCCGCTTGAAGCCCGGCGAGCGCTTCGACACGTGGCGGCGCATTCGCGCCGGGCAACTGCCCATCGTTGTCGGCGCGCGCTCCGCGCTGTTTGCGCCGTTGGCGAACCTCGGCTTGATCGTGATTGACGAGGAGCACGACTCCGCCTACAAGCACAGCGCAGCCCCCTTCTACGACGCGCGTCGCGTGGCGCTGCACTACGCAACGCTCACGAGCGCGACAGTGATCTTCGGCAGCGCCACGCCTTCGCTGGAGGCGTGGCATTGGGCGCGCCAAGGGCGTCTGCAACTGATCGAGCTCCCCAATCGCGTGCGCGCTCACGCTCAGCGCCTTGCTGGTCAAGCAGCGCGGCTTGGGGTGCAACCCGCGGCACAACCCGAAGGCGGAGCCGTGTGTTATCAACCGCTCCCCGAGGTGCACGTGGTGGACATGCGCGAGGAGCTGCGCAGCGGCAACCTCTCGCCGTTCAGCCGCGCCCTCGCCGAGGCGCTGCGTGAAACGCTGCACCGCGACGAGCAAGCCATTTTGTTTCTTAACCGCAGAGGCGAAGCCTCAGCAGTGCTTTGCCGCGACTGTGGCTACGCGGCGCGCTGCCCTAACGACGATGTGCCGTTCACTGTGCACTTGGAGCATGGCGGCGATGCGCGCCTGCTGCGCTGCCATCACTGCAACGCTACGGCGCCGTTGCCAACACGCTGCCCCGCATGCGGCAGCACGCGTTTCCGCTTCATCGGCATGGGCACGCAGCGCCTCGAGCAACTCGTGCTTGAACACTTTCCCAACGCGCGCCCAGTGCGGTGGGATCGCGACACGATGGGGAAGTATGGCGCGGATTTTCTGCTTCAGCGCTTCGTGCGCCGACAAGCGAACGTGCTGATCGGCACCCAGATGATCGCAAAGGGACTTGATCTGCCGCTGGTCACACTGGTCGGGGTGGTGCTGGCGGACGTTGGCTTGTTCCTGCCCGACTTCCGCGCTGCAGAGCGCGTATTCAGCTTGATCGAGCAAGTAGCAGGGCGCGCTGGGCGAAGCCTGTTGCCGGGGCGCGTGATCGTGCAAACATACAACCCGCAGCACCCCGCGATTGCCTTCGCGCGCGCCCACGATGTGCAAGGCTTCGCGCGCTACGAGCTGGCGCAGCGTCACGCCCTAAACCTGCCGCCGTTTGTGCGTCTCGTGCGCTTTGAGTGCGCAGACAAAGCAGCGGCGCGCGCGCAACAGCGCTGTGTGCAGCTCGCGCGCCAGCTTCGCGCGCTGCTTCCCCCAGAGGCGATCATCGGTCCAGCGCCTGCCTACTTCATGCGGCAGCACGGGCGCTACCGCTGGCAGGTGATGGCGCGCACCTCGTCACCGCGCATCCTGCTCGAGCAGCTCGCGCTCCCCCAAGGCTGCGTAGCAGATGTGGATCCGCTCAACCTGCTGTGAACGCCGACTACCCGCTGCGACCTTCAGGCCCCAACTTGCGCTCCACCCAACGCACTAGCAGCGAGAGCACAAGCGTCATGCTCAAGTACATGAACGCGAGCGTGTTGTAGGTCTCCGCGTAGCGAAACGAAGCCGCGGCATACAGGCGCGCGAGGTTGGTCACGTCGGCGACGCCGAGCACGGAGACGAGCGAGGAATCCTTGAGCATGCTGATGAAGTCGTTGCCGAGTGGGGGCAGAATGCGTCGCACAGCTTGAGGCAGGATCACGTAGCGCATGGCTTGGACGTAGGTCATGCCCAGCGAGCGCGCCGCTTCCATCTGCCCTTTGCTCACCGACTGAATACCCGCGCGGAAGGTCTCCGCCTCAAAGCCGCCATAAGCCAAGCCCAATGCGACGATTGCGCGGAAGGTGAAGTCGAACGTCGCTGGGCGAATCCCGAGCAACTGCAGCACTGGCGGGATCACCACCAGCGCAATGTAGAAAATCAACACCAAGATCGGCACGCCGCGCACGATTTGCACGTAGAGCGTGGCGAGGTTGTAGAGCACCACGTTGCTGCTCACGCGCCCCAAGCCGAGGATCAACCCCAGTGTGATCGCAATGGCGTAACCGAAGATCGTCACCATGACGGTCACGCCCAAGCCGTTGATCACGCGGCTGAGGATGGTGACGTAGGTCTCGTTGGTGAGGAACTGCCACAGCAGCAGCACGCCAGCGAGCAAGATGGCGATCAGCCACCACGGCAGGCGTGAGAGGGTCGCATACATAGGCGGTCGCTTGCGATAGTGCGGATGTAGATGTAAACACGGCGCACAGCGAAGCCACAATGCTGTGCGCCGTGTGTCTGCGCGCCGCGCGCTGGCTACGGCGTTGGCGTCGGGATGGGTGTTGGGCCGGGCTTGATGTTTTCGTAGGTGATGCCGCGGGCGAGGAACTCAGGACCAAACCATTTCTTGTTGATCTTGTCCAGCGTGCCGTCTGCTTTCATCGAGCGTAGCGCAGCGTTGATCGGCTCGACCAGATCAGAGCCTTTGGGGAAGATGAAGCCGAGCTGCTGCCCAACGAGGCGTCCTTCCACCAGCCTGACCTTATCGGCATTGGCGCCGACGTAGCCTACGCCAGCCACGTCGTCGATCACCACGCCATCCACGTCGCCGGCGATCACCGCTTGCACAGCGAGGTCAAAGGTGTCGAAGCCGACCACGTTTTCCTCGCCGACCAGCTTCACCGCTTCGTCGTAGTTCGTCGTGCCCTTCTGGCTGCCCAGCTTGTACTTGCCGGTCTTGAAGTCGTCCACCGACTTGAAGCGCGTGTCGTCTTTGCGCACGAGGATGCGCTGGTCAACGGCGATGTAGCCCTCGGAGAAGTCCACCACCTTGGCGCGCTCTTCGGTGATGGTGATGCCATCAGCAGCCATGTCAAATTGACCTGCCGCAACTGCGGCGATCATGTTGTCCCAGGCGATTTGGCGATACACCGGCTTGCAGTTCAAGCGGCGGCAGATCTCCGCGATGGTGTCATAGTCCCAGCCCTCAGGCTGATCGCTGCCGACCGGGATGAAGTTAAACGGGATGTAGGCGTTCTCAACGGCGACAACGATCTCACGTCCACCCAGATCTGGCAAGCCGCTCGCCTGCGTCGGCGCGGCAGTGGGCTGCTCGGCAGGAGCTGGCGATGGCGCGGGTGGTGTGGCGCACGCCGCCAAACTCAGCATGGTGATCAGAAAAGCAGGAATGATTCTGTTCATGACTTTCTCCTTCAGTTCAGCAAGCATGAGAGCGCGCACGAGGTCACTGCGCCCAGTTTAGCGCTGATGTATATCATTCCCTTGCCAATTCGGCAAGCCCCATGACCGAGCACACTCGTGAGGCGCGTCCGCGCGTGCTCACCGCGCGCAAGCACCCTGTGTTGAACGCGTTGATCTACCGTCTTCTCGTGCGCACAGCGCTGCAAAGCAGCTTCCATGCCGTGCTGCTGCTTCAACGCGCGCCATTGCCTCCCGATGACGTGCCGCTCATCCTGTACGGCAACCATTCCTCCTGGTGGGACGCATACGTGCCCATGGCGCTGAATGAAGAGCGCTGGCAGCGCGACGGCTACGTGATGGTAGAGGAGACGCAGCTCGCGCGTTATCAATTTTTCCGCTTCTGCGGCGGCTTCTCGGTGGACCGGCATGACTTGCGTAAGGCAATGGAAAGTTTGCGTTACGCTGTTGAGCTGCTCAGCAGCGGCACGCGGCGCATGTTGCTCATCTTTCCCCAAGGCGAAATCCGCGCTAATGACCAGCGACCGCTCGGCTTTCACACCGGCGCAGCACGCATCGCGCTTCACGTGGCGGAGCAGCGGGGGCAATGTTGGCTCTACCCCATGGCGCTGCGCTACGAATTCATCGGCGAGCAAAAGCCTTATGCCTTCATCCGCATCGCAGAGCCGATCCGCGTGCACGCCAGCGAGGGCTACAACGCGCGCGCGCTCACCGCGTGCATGGAGCAAGCGTTAACGCAGACGCTCGACGCGCTGCGTGAGGACGTGATCGCGTATCGCTTCGCGGACTACGAACGCTTGCTCTCTGGCATGTGGAGCATCAACCGCCTGTGGGACGCAATTCGCGGTAAACCCCAGATCCGCCGCGTGGGCGGGATATGAGCGCGCAGCCTCAGCCCATCCCTTACGCAGAATGGCGCACGGCGCCTGTCACCGGCTGCTTGGAGGTCTTTCCAGAGGTCTATAGCCCCCAGCTCGGCAACACGCGCCCAATTGTGGTGTATTTGCCACCTTCGTATGCACGCACCACCCGCAGGCGATACCCTGTGCTCTACATGCACGACGGGCAAAACTTGTTCGACCCTACCACAAGCTTCATCGGCGTCGAGTGGCAAGTGGATGAAACACTTGAGCGCTTGAGCGCAGAGGGTATCGAGGCGATCGTCGTCGGCATCTGGAACACCCCGCAGCGGCTTGCGGAGTACTGTCCCTTTCCCCGTTGGTTTCATGGGCGCGGCGAAGCCTATCTCGATTTCATCGTGGAGACGGTGAAGCCGCTGATCGAGCGCACTTATCGCACGCAGCGCGGGCGCGAGCACACCGGCATCTTTGGCTCTTCGATGGGTGGGCTGATCAGCACATACGCATTCTTCACGCGCCCAGCCGTGTTTGGGTTGATCGGTGCGATGAGCCCGGCGTTTTGGGTGGGCAAGGATGCCATATACGCGCTAGTGCGCGCGTCGCCTTTCGTGCCCGGGCGAATTTACATCGATCACGGCACACACGAATACAATCCGCAACGCATGCGCGACGTGCTGCTCGAGAAAGGCTATCGCCTCGGCGAGGATCTCTGCTACATCTCCGAGCGCGGCGGTCAACACAACGAGGTGGCTTGGGCACGGCGGCTTCCTAACGCGCTGCGTTTCTTGCTGGGCAAACATCAGGCTGCTTGCGATGGCACGTAAGGCTGCATCACGTCTGAAGACGCGCTACGTGTGCGCAGCATGCGGCAGCGTGCAGCTCCGCTGGTCTGGGCGCTGCCCAGAGTGCGGCGAATGGAACACACTCGTCGAAGAAGTGGTCGAGGATCGCCCATCGCTCTCGTCCGCCGCACTGCCGAGCACCTCCAAGCCGCAGCCGCTTGCGGAGATTCGCGCTGATGCGCTGCAGCGTTGGCCTTTGCCGCTCGGCGAATTCAGCCGTGTGCTCGGGGGCGGGATTGTGCCTGGCTCGTTGGTGCTGATCGGCGGCGACCCCGGCATTGGCAAGAGCACGCTGCTGCTGCAAACTGCGGTGCTCGCAGCCCAGCACATCGGGACAGCGCTCTACGTGAGCGGCGAGGAGAGCGCTCAGCAAATCAAAATGCGCGCCGAGCGCCTCGGCTTTGGAAGCAGCGATCTGCTGCTGCTCACCGAAACTAACCTCGACGCTGTGATCCAAGTGATCGAGTCCGTGCAACCGCGCGTGTGCGTTGTGGATTCGATCCAGACGATGTATGTGGACGCGCTGGAATCCTCGCCCGGCACTGTGACGCAAGTGCGCGAGTGCGCGCAGCGCCTCCAAACCGTGGCGAAGGCGCGCAACATCGCCATCTTCATCGTGGGGCACGTGACCAAGGAGGGCACGCTTGCCGGCCCAAAGGTGCTGGAGCACATCGTGGACACAGTGCTGCAACTGGAGGGCGACCGTTTCCACGCCTTCCGCATCTTACGCAGCCTGAAAAACCGCTTCGGTGCCACAAGCGAAGTAGGCGTGTTCGAAATGACTGGCGAAGGGATGCGCGAAGTGACCAACCCCAGCGAGGCGTTCCTCGCTGAGCGCGTGGCGCACGTGCCCGGCAGCACGGTCGCGGTGACCATGGAGGGCACGCGCCCGCTGCTGGTGGAAGTGCAAGCGCTCACCAGTCCCACGCAAGCGCCGCTGCCGCGTCGCACAGCAAACGGCTTCGACTACAACCGTCTGTTCCTGCTGCTCGCCGTGCTCTCCGCGCGCCTGCGCTTTAACCTGAACGCACGCGACGTGTTTGTGAACATCGTCGGTGGGTTAACCATTGAGGAGCCCGCAGCAGACCTTGCAGCCGCCGTCGCCATTGCTAGCGCGTATCTTGGCAAGCCAGTGCCGCCCGAAGTGGCGTTGATTGGTGAGGTGGGGCTGAGCGGCGAGGTGCGCAGCGTAAGCCAGATCTCCCAACGCTTGCACGAGGCAGCCAAGCTGGGCTTTTCGCGCTGCGTGATCCCTAAAACCGCGCGCAAGGTCGAAAGCCCGCCTGCTGGGATGCGGGTCTTGCCTGTGCGCAGCGTGGGCGAGGCGTTAGACATGGTGTTGAACGGCGCGCCACAGCAATAGCGCAGCGCTATGCCCGTCTCTCGCCTGGTAGTGCTCAGCGCCGTGATCCTCGCCGCTTTCGCAGTGCGCGTTTGGCGCCTCTGGCAGCCCGAGCTCAGCGGCGACGAAGCCTTTTCCTACTTCATGATCATTGAACCCATAGGCGCGATCGTCACGAATACGCTTGCGCTGCGCGAACCTCATCCGGTTGGCAGCTATCTCTTCCAGAAAGCTCTGTTCCTGCTTTTTGGGCGCAGCGAGTTTGCGCTGCGCTACAGCAGCGTGATGGCGGGGTTAGTGGCCGTCGCGCTTGCTTACCGCCTCGCTGCATTGTTGCGTTTGCCCTGGCTGTCGCGGCTCACAGCGATGATCTTGCTCGGCTTGTCTGCCTTCGCCACTCAGCATGCTCGCGAGCTGCGCATGTACAGCCTCTTGCTCATGCTCACGCTCGCCATGCTTGTGGCAGCGGCACACTTTTGGCGCTCTGGAAGCCTGCACGTGCTGGCGGGCTATGGCGTGAGCGCTTGGCTCGCATGGCACACTCATTACTACGCTGTTGCGACGATCCTCGCAGCCAACGCTTTCGCGCCTCTTGCGCTGCTCGCGCAGCCCGCCCCCCACCGCAAGCTGCGGTTGTGGGGGATAGCCCAGGTGGCTGTGCTTCTCGCCTATGCTCCCTGGCTATGGGTAGCGCGCGATGCCCTCGTTGGCTACGAGGGGAACGCCAGCTTCTTCGATCTGCGCGCCGTGCTGGTACGCAGCTTCGGCGCGCTAATAGCTGGGGGCGACTTGGCAATGGAACGCGGCGAGGTATATCCGCTCGCTGCGTTCATCGGCGCGGCACTATGCGCCCTCCAACTTTGGCGCACTCGGCACCGAAGCGCGCTCGCCGTGCTCGGGGTAGCCGTCGCCGCGCCCATTGCGCTTGTGGCACTCTCCGCTCTCACGCGACCGCTGTTCCGCGAGCGCTACTTCATCGCTGCGCTGGGACCGTTTTGCGTGCTGCTTGGCGGCGGGCTAGGCCTGATGGTGCAGGGGCGCCGACCTTGGCAGAAATGGCTTGGTTTCACGCTCATCGGCGTTCTGGTGACCACCATGGCTGACGCTACGCGCATCGCCTTCCAACGTTGGCTCGAGCAACCTCCTGATTGGCAGCGTCTAGCAACGTTTATTGAGCGCCACAGCCAGAGCCTCCCGCCCACCTCTGTGCGCATCGGCGTCAATTTCCCCAACCCAGCGTTTTGGTATTACTACACTGGCCCCATCCGAGCTGTCACCATCCCTGCTTGGTCAAATGACGAGGCAGCAGCAATTGATCAAGCTCAAAAGTGGGCAAGCCAAGGAGTCAAGCGCGTTGTCTTCCAAGAAGTGGATTCGTCTTGGGATCAGAACCGCGTGGCGCGCTCCGCGCTCGACCGTCACTTCACGCTGCTCCACGAGGAGCGCCTCGGTGTTTGGACGGTAGGCGTGTACGGTCGCCGATCGCGTGAGGAGCTGCAACAGGCTGGCTTGACCTTCAGCCACACAGTACGCTTGGAGCGAGCAGCGGTCTTTCTCGATCTTCCTGCTCGTCTCGTCGAGGTTGCCCTTGAGTGGCGAGGGGATGCGCGGCATCTACGCGGCAGCGAGAAGCTCTTCATCCATGTGGTGCGCGCCGGCGACCCAGCCGACAAGCTTGCGCAGCGCGACCCGTTCTTCACTGCGGAGGATCTCAGCGGCGCGGTGCGCCTCTTCGGTGTGCGACTTCCTGACGTGGTGCCAAGCGGCAACTACGAAGTACGCCTCGGGATATACGACCCAGGTCTCGAAGGCGCGCCGCGATGGTTCACAGAACATGGTTCAAGCGACGTGGTGCTTGCGCGCTTTGCTGCGCCGTGAGGCGTCAAGCGGCGATGTAGCGCCACAGTCCATCGCGCTGCGTGCCGCACAGCACCTCGCCAGCATCGTTGATCGCAAGTGTTAGGATGCCGCGCGGGGCCTTGCCGCGCAAGCGCGTCCAATGCTCGCCGAAATCGCGCGAGACTGCCACGACGCTGGGAGTGGCAACTGCAAGCAGCATGCCGTTCGGTGAGAGCGCCAGCGCGCTGATCGGCCCGCCAATGAACGCGTCACGTGTGAAGAGCTCGCGCCCCATGGCGTGGGAGTAGCGCAGTCCATCGTGCTCGCTGGCGAACACTTGCACGTTGCGCGCGAGCGCGATGCCGATGATCGGGCTTGCCTCGCGAGTGCTGCCGAGTTGCACCCAAGCACGCCCAAAGTCCTCCGTGAAGAACCAGCCGCTTGGTGTAGCCGCGAGCGCCATGGTGGGCACCGTGGGCGCAATGGCGATTGCCGTCACCTCATCATCGGGGATGCCCACATTGCATGCTTGCCATGTTCGCCCGCCGTCGCGCGTCCGCAACACGCCGCGGTTCATGGTCGCCGCCAGCGCTAACCCGTCCGCATCGAAGGTCGGCGAGAGCGCGAACTGCGTGACTTGCGCCGACGTCTCGAGCGCAGCTGCCGTCCACGTTTTTCCGCCGTCTTCCGACCAAGCGATTCCATCTGCAGCCCCAATGAGCCAGCGTCGGTCGCCCGCAGCGACAGCGCTGATTGCGACAGCGCCGAGCGCTTCGTTCACTTGCTGCGCCTGATCGCCCGTCACGCGCCACAAGCCCTGCGTGCTGCCGACCAGCCAACCCCCATCCCACACGCAGAGGGCTAACACGGTGGGCGGTCCAGACAACGCTTGCCAGCCACTCATTGCCTGTTTGCACAATGGCGCGATCGCGCCGATAATCGAAGCGAGCATACTAGGGGCTTATCGTGGGCAGAGCACATACGCTTTTCGTCAGGGTCGTAAGCTTGATTGTATCTGCGTTACTAAGCGCATGTCAGTCGCTGCTGCCTCTCACGCCTACGCCTACGGCGGGCGTTCAGCCCTTTTTAGCTTTGATCCCAGAGCAAGCTCTGCCAGGAAGTGTGATCACGCTGATCGGCTCGGATTGGCGTCCTGGCGAGTCGGTGACCATTGCTTTGTTGCCAGCTACACCTGGCGGCAGCGCCATCGTGCTCACAGCCACCACAGCCGACGAAGCGGGGCGCTTCCGCGCCGAGGCAGTGGTACCGCTCGCGGCTGCGCCTGGCAGTTGGCAAGTGATCGCACAATCTGCAACGCCTGGACGCTTCGCCGCTGCGACGTTGGCGGTGCTGGCACCTACGCCCACCGCACTGCCCACCCTCACTCCCACAGCGACACCGCTGCCGCTGCCGCCTACGCGCACGCCTCGCCCGCCGCGCCCGACCAACACACCTGCGCCCACGTTGACGCCCTCGCTGCTCCCGCCGACGCCCTTGCCGCCGCCACCCAATTTCCCAGCTTGGCGCGGCGAGTATTTCACTAACCCGACCCTCTCCGGCGCGCCCGCCCTTGTGCGCTTCGACGCGCCGCTTGACTTCAATTGGGGCAACGGCGCGCCTGACTTCAACTTGCCGGCAGACGGCTTCTCCGTGCGTTGGACTACGCTCTTCCAAGCTGCGCCGGGCACTTATCGCTTCTCGTTCTTCGTGGATGACGGCGTGCGCCTGTTCATTGACAACGTGCTTGTGCTCGACGAGTGGCAAGACGGCCCGCCGCGCACCGTGTTCCGCGACGTCACGCTCTCAGGGCGCGTGTATGTGCTGCGCGTGGAATATTACGAACGCGCAGGTCTAGCGCTGATCCGCTTCGCGCTCGGCGGCGTGCCCACGCCAACGCCAACCTTCACGCCGCGCCCGACCGACACACCACGTCCGCCTGCGCCCACTGCTACGCCTTCGCCAACACCGATCCCGCTGCCCACTCCGACGGCAACCTCCACGCCGCTGCCCACCGCGCCGCCACTTCCAACGCGCACGCCGACGCCTTCGCCAACGCCTATCCCGCTGCCCACTGCCACTGCCACACCTTCGCCAACGCCGATCCCGGAGCTGACGGCAACGCCTACACCAAGCCCATCACCAACAGCTTCGCCGACCCTGACTCCATCACCGACGCCAACGCCGACACCATCACCCACGCCGACGCCAACACCAACACCCACTGCTTCGCCTACGCCGATCTCGGAGCCACCGACACCATCACCCACGCCCACCCTTGAGCCGCCTACACCAACACCCACTCCGTCGCCCACGGTCGAGCCACCCACGTCAACACCTTCGCCAACGCCGTCACCCACGCCTTCACCCTTCTCGCCGACGGTGACCGCAACCCTCACCCTCACCAACCTGCAGCTCACCGTGACCGGCAGCGGCTGGGCTGCTCGCGAGCGACTGACCATCGCGCTCGCCAGCGACCCAAGCGGCGCTGACGCCGAAGTGATTGCTCAAGTGCGCGCCGATGCACGCGGGCGCTTTGCGTTTGCTTACAGGCTCGAGGATGCACCGCCTGAGGATGAAGAAGGCTACGTGGTCGTGCGTGGGCGCTCCAGCCGCCGTGTCGTGATCGTGCCTGTGCAACGCCTCGGGAACGGGTCGCCTTGAAGCGGGCGCGCTCATCGCGGGAACGCCTCGCGCACACCGCCGTCCACGGGAATCATCGCGCCCGTGGTCTTCGCGGAGCGGTCGGACGCAAGCCAAAACACAGCTTCGGCGACATCCTCCGCGCTTACGCGCACGCGCAACAGGTTGCGCTTCGCGTAGTAGTCCTCGATCTGATCCTCAGGGATGCCCTGCGCCTGCGCGCGTTGGCGCCGCAGCTCTGGCGACCAGAGTTGCGTGCTGAACACAGCGTCTGGATTCACCATGTTGGCGCGAATGCCGTGCTCGCCGCCCTCAATGGCGACGATGCGACAGAGCTGCGCCTCCGCAGCTTTGGCAGCGCTGTAGGCGCCGAACTCTTTGCCCGGCGCGGTGACGTTCTTCGTCGCGTTGAACACGAGGCTGCCGCCGATGCCCTGCCGGCGCATCAAGCGCAGCGCTGCGCGGCTGACAAGGAAGTGCCCCGTGGCATTGACGGCAAGGCTGCGCTGCCAATCTTCGAGGCTTAAGTCCACAATTGCAGCAGCGCGCGCGATGCCCGCGTTAGACACCACAATGTCCAATCCACCGTACGCAAGCACGGCTTGCTCGAACGCGGCGTCCACGCTCGCTTCATCGGTCACGTCGAGGCGCAACGCCAATGCGCGTCCCATGCCGTGCTGCTGCACAATTTGCTCGGCGACGGCGCGCGCAGCCGCCTCGTCAATGTCAGTGACGACAACGTGCGCGCCCTCAGCCGCCAGGCGCAACGCGATCGCCTTGCCAATGCCGTGCCCAGCGCCAGTCACCAACGCCACGCGGCGCGCCAGCTCGCGCTCCGGCGGCGCGAGCGTGAGCTTGTAAAGCTCGAGAGGCCAGTATTCGGCGTGGAAAGCTTCAGCATCACTCAAGCTCGCATATCCCCCCAGAGCTTCCGCTGCTTGCATGATGGCGATTGTGTGATGAGCGATGTCTGCAGCAATAGTGGCTGCGCGCATGTCCCTGCCGCTCGTCCACATGCCCACACCCGGCACGAAGATCACGCGCGGCAGATTGCTCACCTGCGCTGCTGCATCGGCGCTGAGCAGCGCAGAGTCGTAGTGCTGGGCAAACCGACGCCTGCACTCTGCCTCATAGGCATCGATGTGGGCGCGCAAACGCGCGCGGATCGCCTCATCGTCGAGCGGCTCATCTAACGGCAGCGGCGCCCAAAGCGCCGCGCGCTTGGTGTGCAACATGTGGTCGGGCGTCGCGGCGCCGACTTGAAGGAGCGCGGCTGCGTCTGGACGCGCCATGAACGCCAGCACGTCTTCGCTGTCGTCGAAGCGCAACACCACGCGCTGCTCGCGGCTCAGCAACCCACGCAAGATCGGCGCGATGCGCACGGCGAGTGCCCGGCGCTGAGCCGCGCTCGCCGCCGTTGAGGGCAAGCCTGCCGCAGGAAAGACGCGCTGCGCGACGAACGCCTCCGCTTCCGTCACCAACTCAATGTGACGGTCGTAGGCTTCTTTGGGCGTCTCGCCCCACGTCACCAAGCCGTGATTCATCAACACCAGCCCGCGCGCGTCCGGGTTCGCACGCACAGCTGCACCCACCAGCTTTGAGAGCTGAAACCCCGGACGGAGGTAGGGCACGACGAGCACCTCGTCACCAAAGCAGGCACGCACAGTGGCTTCACGACCGCGTGTGTTGGTGAGCATCAGGATCGCGTCTGCGTGCGTGTGCAGCACAGCCGGCGCGGGGATGAACGCATGAAGCAGCGTTTCGATGGAGGGGCGCGGCGCGTCAGGATCGAGCAGCGTGTGGCGCACGTAGCGCACCATTTCCTCGTCGCTCATCGCCTCGCGCTCGAACAGCGCCCATAAAGGCGCAAGCCGCACTGCCGGGTAATCACGCCGCTGCATGGCGAGCATGTTGCCGCCGCTGCCTTTGATGCGCATCGCCTGCACGGGCGTTCCATCAAAGTCCAGCTCCGTGGTCTTTGCGCTGTTGTTGCCGCCACCCCACAGCACCAGCGCAGGCTCTTCACCCACGCAGCGCGCTTGGTAAATCAGCGCCTCCACTGCGTCTTGGGCGACGAAATCGGCTTGCCAACGATTGCGCATGCGCTGATTATCGGCGCTGGCAGAGCACGCGGCGCGCAATTCAGTGAAGTGCGTTTCTGTGTCCTGCAGTGCGCCTTCGCGCTTGCTTATTCACAAGAATAGCAGCGCCAACGCAAGCCCAAGCGCAATCAAGCCGGCTAGCACCAGTGCGCGCGCGGCAATCACGCGCCGCGCATGGCGACGATGCGCCTGCACGCCACGCGCGAGCGCCTCGACGTTCGCCGAGGGCAACCCTTGCACTCGGCTGAACCACCACGCACGCGCGCAAAACGTGAACTCCCCCACTTCGCTTGCGCGAATCCAGGGCTGCGACTGAGAGGTGGGATGTTCGGCGCTCATCGCAGCTCACCGCTCCGCAACGGGGCGTTCAACCTCTACAGCCGCAGCGCGAGCGCGATCGGCTTCGCGCCACAGGCGCGCCAAGCGGCGGTATGTGTCGAAGGTGTACCACGCCATCAGCGCGCTCAACCGCAGCCCATGCCACCCGTCTACGTAGCCCCGCAGCGTGAAGAAGCGTCGCCGAAATTCTCGCAAGGGCTGCAACACGAAGTTGCGCGGCTTGGGTCGAATGCCCTGCTTGAACCAAATGCCTGCTTCGAGCTCGGCATAGCGCTGCTGCTTGGCGTGGAACTGAGCGAGGGAATCGTAGTTGTAGTGGATAAGCACATGTCGTAGGCGTCCCATCGCGCCGCGGTAACGCGCCACCTCGTGCACCTCGCGCACGGGGTCGAAATCGGCATACCCCACGCGAAACAGCCGTGCTTGGTAGTCGGGATACCACCCCGCGCCGAGGGTGAGCCTGCCGAAGAGGTAGTTGTGGCGCGGCACGGCGTATACATCATGCTGCGGCGCAGCAAGGGCAGCGCGAATCTCCTGCGCAAGTTCCGGCGTGCAGCGCTCATCAGCGTCAATGAAAAACACCCAAGGCGTGTCCACTGCTGCAAGCGCAGCGTTGCGCTGCTGAGCGTAGTTGCGAAAGGGATGCTGAACCACGCGCGCGCCAGCGCGTTGGGCAATCGCAGGCGTGTCGTCAGTGCTGAACGAGTCGAACACGAGGCGCTCGTCTGCCCAAGCCACGCTCTCGAGACATGCGGCGATGTGCTGTGCCTCGTTGAGCGTCAGCACCACAGCGCACACGCGGCTCATCGCGCGCAGTGTAGCACGAGCTGGCGCTCTCACATCAGCGCGCGCAGCCGCGCGGCAGCTTGTTCCGGCGTAAGGTCGCGCTGGGGCTGCGCCAGCATTTCATAGCCCACCATGAACTTGCGCACGGTGGCGCTGCGCAACAGCGGCGGATAAAAGTGCAAATGAAGCTGCCACTCCTCATGCGCTTCGCCGTCGTAAGGGGCCTGATGCACGCCCATGGTGTAAGGGAAGCTCACCTCGAACAGGCGGTCGTAGCCAGTCGTCAGGCGCTTCAGCGCCTCTGCGAGCGCCTCGCGCTCAGCCGAGCTGAGCTCGACGATGCGCCGCACATGGCGGCGCGGCAAGATCATCGTCTCAAAAGGCCATACAGCCCAGAACGGCACAAGCGCCACAAAGTGATCGTTTTCGAAAAGCACGCGCGCCTCTTGCGCCAGCTCCACATGCAGGTAGTCGAGCAGCAACGGCGCACTCGGGGCGCTGCTCTGCCCGGGCAGCTCGCCGTGCAGATAACGCTGCTGATTGCGCGTCTCTTTGACGATCTCCGTCGGCAGATGCGCCGTCGCCCAAAGCTGCCCGTGCGGATGCGGATTGCTGGCGCCCATGATTTCACCCTTGTTCTCGAAGAGCTGAATGTAGACAATGTCTTCGCGCGCGCCGAGCTCTTCGCACTGTGCCACCCAAGTGTCCACCACAGCGCGGATTTGCGCCACGGGCAACTCAGCAAGAGTGAGGTCATGGCGCGGCGAGAAGCAAATCACACGGCACACGCCGTGCTCCGCTTGCGCGCGCAGCAACGGCGAGCCGAGCTGCGCCTCCTCAAGCGGCAATGGCTGTGACACCAGCGCCGGGAAGTCGTTGTCGAACACAAACACGCCCGTGTAGTCGGGGTTGACCGCGCCGCGGGCGCGGCGATTGCTAGGGCACAAGTAGCACGTCGGATCGTAAGCAGGGCGGCGCGCCTCGCTGATGCGCTCCACCGCTCCCAGCCAAGGGCGCTGCGCACGTTGGGGCGAGACGAGCAACCACTCGTCGGTCAGCGGGTTGTAGCGGCGATGCGGCAGCGACCAATCCATAGCTAAGGAAGTCGTGCAAGCACAGTTTCAACAGGCGGATAGTCCTCTGGCGAGTTCCCAATGTGAGACCACACCACGCGCCCCTGCGCGTCGATCACAAACACCGCCGGCGCTGCAAGACCATCACCGAAGCGGTTGTACACGCCGAACGCCTCGCTTACGACGTGTTGCTCATCGGCGAGCACGGGGAACGAGAGCTGCCCGAGCGCGCGCACCACACTGGCTTGCGTCACCCCTTGCACGGCGATCGCCAACACTTGCGCATTGCGCCTTGCGAATTGCTCATGTGCAGCCTGCACTGCACGCAAGTACTGCTGGCACGCGCCGCAGCCTGCGCTGCGGTAGAACACCAACACCACAGGGCGCCCCCGTAGTGCAGCGAGCGAGACTGTGCTTCGATCATCGGCAGGCAAGGCGAAATCTGGCGCGCGCGCCTCAGGCGCGAATTCCTCGAGCAGCGGCTGCACATACTCCGCGAGCTGCTGCGCATTGAGCAAGCCGACATGCCGAGCACGCACGTCGCCAATGGGGTCAATGAACACAGTGGTCGGAATGCCGACCACATCATAGCGCTGCGCAACGCTGCCGTCGGCGTCGAGCAGCAGTGGGTAGTCCATGCCGTTCGCTCCTGCGAACTCATGCACCACTTCTGCGCTCTCGCGCAGGTTGACGCCCACTACCACCACGTTGCGCTCGCGGTAGGCGCGCGCGAACGCGCCGAAATCTTGCGCCTCAGCACGGCACGAAGGGCACCACGAAGCCCAAAAGTTCAACACCACCACGCGTCCGCGGAAGTCGCTCAGCGCCACGTTGCGCCCATCCACGCTCGGCAGCACGAAGTCAGGCGCAGGGTTCTTGGGCAAGCGTGGCGCGGACGTTGGCGTGGGTGCAGTCGACTGCGCCGCAAGCACGAGCGGCGTTTGCACAGGCGTTGGCGAAGGAGGCGCAAGCACAAGCGGCGTGGGCGGCGCGACAGCACGCGCCTGTGGCGTTGGCACGCGCGGCGCGCTGAAGCTCACCAGCAAACCGATGCGCGCCTGACGGCGCTGCTCTGCAAGCCAGCGCTCAACGGCTGCAGCGTCGCCCACTTGTCGCAAGGCTTCCTCAACGAGTAGCAGACGACGAATCGCAGCGACGACATCCGCGCGATGAAGCCGATGCTCACTCAGGACAGCTTCAAGCTGCGCCTCGCTGGCATTCCAGCGAGCAAGCAAAAGACGCAGGCGCGCCTCTGCGGCTTCGACCGAAGGCAACGCTCGCCCTGCGGACACGCGCTGCAGCACAAGGCGCTCGTTCACCAGACGCTGAAGCACAGCTTCAGCGTCTGGCGCAGGCTGCCCTGCCAACGCGCTCATCGCACGATCGAGCGCGAGGGCACGCTCCCATTCTTCGCGTGTGATGCCCTCATCGTTGACGCGCGCCACCCACTCTACCGCAGGTGACGTTGCGCTCTCGGGTGATAGCGCTGGCGATTGAGAAGCACACGCGCTCGCAATCACTGCCGAGGCAACTAACCCAGCCAGCCAGCCCCTTCCCATAGCTTGCAGTGTACTGCTCACTTGCGCTGGCACTGTCTTGCGCCCTTGCGGCTGATGCGGAACAAAGCCCTGTTGAAGACAATCGCGCCAAGGAGTGCTCTCATCTCTTGACACTCTCACGTCGAGTGTGCTAACATTCGCGCTGCTGTTTAGCACTCGGACACCGAAAGTGCTAACGCAGTGCTAACGTAGATCGCACACAATCAGCATGTCTGTGTGGAGGGCTAGCCTATGGCGAAGAAAGCTGACGCGGTGGAACTCAAGATCAACGTTCGCCCACTGGCGGACCGCGTCCTCGTGGAGCCAGTGGAGGAGGAAGAGGTTACCTTTGCTGGGGGCAAGCTGGTGCTGCCCGAGACCGCAAAGGAGAAGCCGCAGAAAGGCGTGGTTCTGGCGGTCGGTCCCGGCCGCAAAGAGGACGATGGCAAGGTGATCCCGCTGGATGTGAAGGTCGGCGACCACGTGCTCTACGCCAAGTATGCCGGCACCGAGATCAAGCTAGAGGGCAAGAAGTACCTCATCCTCAAGGAGAGTGACATCCTCGCTGTAATCGAGTAAGCCTAAATCGCACCACTTAAGAAAGTCACACGGAGGGAAGAAACTATGCCAAAGCAACTCATCTTCAATGAAGAGGCGCGCCGCAGCTTGAAGCGCGGTGTGGACATTCTTGCGAATGCCGTTGCCACAACGCTCGGTCCTAAGGGGCGCAATGTGGCGCTGGACAAGAAGTATGGTGCCCCCACAGTCACCCATGACGGTGTGACGGTGGCGAAGGAGATCGAACTGGCAGATCCCTTCGAGAACATGGGCGCCCAGCTTCTGAAGGAAGCCGCCACCAAGACCAACGACATCGCAGGCGACGGCACCACCACGGCGACCGTGCTCGCGCAGATCATTGTGCATGAGGGCCTGAAGAACGTCGCCGCCGGCGCCAACCCCATGCTGATCAAGCGCGGCATTGAGGTGGGCGTGGAGCGCGTCGTGGAATACCTCAAGAACATGGCGATTGAGGTCAGCAAGAAGGACCAGATCGCCCAGGTTGCTACGATCAGCGCTCAGGATCCCGAGATCGGCAATTTGATCGCCGAGGTGATGGAGAAGGTTGGCAAGGACGGCGTGATCACCGTCGAGGAGAGCAAGTCGCTGCACTTCGAGACGGAGTATGTCGAGGGGATGCAGTTTGACCGCGGTTACATCTCGCCATACTTCATCACCAACCCCGAGCGCATGGAGGCAGAGGTCAAGGATCCGTACATCCTGATCCACGACAAGAAGATCAGCGCCGCTCAGGACCTGATCCCGCTGCTGGAGAAGTTGGTGCAGCGCGGCAAGCGCGACTTGGTGATCATCGCTGAGGACGTGGACGGCGAGGCGCTGGCGACGCTGGTGTTGAACAAGCTGCGCGGCATGCTCAACGTGCTCGCGGTGAAGGCGCCTGGCTTCGGCGATCGCCGCAAGGCAATGCTGCAAGACATCGCCATCCTGACTGGCGGCCAGGTGATCAGCGAAGAGCTGGGTCGCAAGCTGGAGGGCGTGACCATCGAGGATCTTGGTCGCGCGGATCGCGTGGTGAGCACGAAGGACGACACCACCATCATCGGTGGCAAGGGCGACGAGAAGCGCATCAAGGCGCGCATCGAGGAGATCCGCGTTGAGATCGAGAAGAGCACCAGCGACTACGACCGCGAGAAGCTGCAGGAGCGCTTGGCGAAGCTCGCGGGTGGCGTGGCAGTGATCCGCGTTGGCGCAGCCACGGAGACCGAGCTGAAGGAGAAGAAGCACCGCGTGGAGGACGCGCTCTCGGCGACGCGCGCCGCAGTTGAAGAAGGCATTGTGCCCGGCGGCGGTGTGGCGCTGCTGCACGCGATCAAGGCGCTGGAGGACGTGAAGATGCCGAACGAGGACGAGCAGGTGGGCATCAACATCCTTAAGCGCGCGCTGGAGGAGCCCATTCGCCGCATCGTGCAGAACGCTGGTCTAGATGGCAGCGTGGTCGTCCAGCAGGTGCGCAGCATGGGCAAGGAGAAGAAGTACTACGGTTACGACGTGATCAAGGGCGAGTACGTGGACATGATCAAGGCGGGCATCATTGACCCGGTCAAGGTCACCCGCGGCGCCCTGCAGAACGCTGCCTCCATCGCCAGCATGATCCTCACCACCGAGGCGCTTGTCACCGACATCCCAGAGGAGAAGAAGAACACCCCCACGCCACCGAGCACCGACTTCTGATGAAGTGGCACGCTGAACAAACAAGCGGGTGTTGGGCATGCTCAACACCCGCTTGTTTCTTTTCAACTGCCCTCACGGGGCAACAGGCGCGTCGGGGACAGACAGCGCTGAAGGTGGCGAAGGCGGCGCGTAAGCTTGCGTGCCCAAGCGCGTGAGAATAAGCGCGCCCACGCCCACAGAAGCAGCAAGGAAGCCGATCAGCCATCCGATCACCGGCGTGTTGCCGAGCACGGCAAGCACCAACGCGCCGAGGGCAACCTGGGCAACGAGTGGTAACGCACCGCGCCCAATCGCCTGCACGAGTCGCTCACCCAACAGATGGGCAGAGACCACCCAGCCCAACACAATTGCAATCGCGTAGGCGAGCGCCAGCACCAGAGCCAACGGAATAAGGCAGAGGGTGATGGCTAGTGCCACAACGACAACAGGCACAACGATGAGCGTGAGCGCGCCCAAACCCAGCGAGATCCAAAACGCATTGATCACCGCCTGCCCAGCGCGCATCAGCGGCTCGAGCGCAAGCGCCGCGATCGTCGTCGCCAGCAGCGTGATGGTCACGATGCCGAGCAAGATGGCGCCAGCAGCGAGCAGCGAGTTGCTCATACGACCGAGAAATTGACTCATCCAACCTTCGTCCACGCGAGGCTGGGGCATAGGCGACGGGCTTCCTTCACGCGCGAAGGGCAAAGCAAACACGTTGCCCAAGATGCGCGCCCCCGGCGCTTGCGTGAGCGAGCCTCCTAGGCGCGTGACTTGACCTGCCACGATCGCAGTATCGCCGAGCTTTGCCTCCCCTCCCAGAACCACGATGTTGCCCATCACCTCGCCCTCAAGGTCGAAGCGCCCGCCGAACACGACCACGCTCCCTAACACCTCAGCGCCCCGTTCCACTGCGGCTTCGCCGCTGTAGAGCAGCAGATTGCCGCGCAGGCTTTCTCCTTGGCGCAACCGAAACATCATGCCGCTGATCACGCGATCGCCGATCAGCGTCTGAGGCGTTGGCTCAGGCGTAGGCGACTGAGCTACAACGACGCCGCTCGCAAGCGCAAACCACACTACAAAGCATCCGAGAGCAGTGCCTAGAGATCGCTGCATCACAGGACACCTCCAGTGCATACTCACACTACGCACGACCGAGGGCTCAAGTTGCGCCCGACAGCCGACTGAGCTGGCGGCGCAGCACCATCAACCAAAGCGCCGTAGCCCCAAAGCCAACAAGGAAGATGCTCTGCACTGCAGGCTGTGCGAGCAACGCCCTAGCCGTCGTGAGCAAAGCGCTGAGCAGTTGGATGGCTACTCCTAACGCTGTGCTCACGAGGGAGAGAAGAATCTGAGTGACGGGGTGAAGTGGGGCAAGCGCAACAGCAAGTAAAAGAAGAACAGAAGCCCAGACCAACACAGTGCTCCCGCTAAGCGCCACAAGCGCGCCAATCGCAGAGCGCATGTTCAGCGCACGGCGTGGGCACGGCAGCGCGCGAATCGCGAGCATCACCCGCGCGGAAAACTGAGGCGACGGGGCCGCCTTTGGCTGTGCGCGCAGCGCTGCTTCTACGGCTGCCATGCGTTGCAACAAGGCACGCTGTTCTGGGTGCTCCGCAAGGGATGCCTCGAGCAACGCAGACTCAGCAGGGCTCAGCGTGCCCTCAAGCCAACGCTGCATTAGTTCCTCAATCCAAGCTCCGCCTGGCTTCTGAGATGCATTGCTCATTAGCTCTCCTCCAGCAGATAGATTGCCCATTTCGAGCGGCTCATTCTCTGGCGCGCGCGGAAGAGACGCGATTTCACAGCACTCACAGACAGATGAGTGGCGCGCGCGATCTCCTCAAGCTTAAGGTCATCGAGATAGGCCATTGCGACCAACATGCGATCGAGAGGCGGCAACTCTGCCAACATCGCGCGCACAAGCGCTTCACGCTGTCGCACGTTGACCACCTCCTCAGGCAAAGGCGCAGGGTCGGCAAGCGCAAGATTGCCTTCTTCAGGCGCTGCGCTTTCGCCGACCGTTGCCTCGTCCAAAGACGCAGGAGCACGCCGCCGACGGCGCAACCGATCGATGCACAGGTGAGCAGCGATGGAGAACAGCCACGTCTTGAATCGGTGATGGGGGCGATACGAACCCAGGTAAAGATACGCGCGCAAGAAGGTCTCTTGCGAGACATCCTCCGCCTCATTGGGGTCGCCGAGCATGCGCAGCGCTAAGCCGTAAACCCGAGCCTGATAGGTTTCCACAACCCACCGGAACGCCTCGCGGTCGCCACCGAGCACGCGCTGCACTGCTGCTACAGCCTGCGCCTGCTCATCGGCGCCTGCGTCATCTGCTCGCTCGGTCAAAACTCGCGTTGGCATTTCCGCGCACCCAAGGAGCGCCATCATCAGCTAATAACGTCTTACGCAGACGGCTTCTTCGCGTTGCATCCTGCAGGGCGATCAGTGCCCATTCCCAAGTCGGCTGCAAATTTGTCTAGGGGCGTTCGCTCGTCTTGTCGCCAGCAGCGCAAGCCAGCGCTGAAGCGCTCGCTCCCCCAAGGTCGCTCGGTATACTTTCCGTATCATGTCATCCACGGAGCAAACACGCATGACTGTGCTCGAGTCACTGCAGCAAATGATGACGCGCTTCAACCCTGCGCTGGCGAAAGGCGTCAACGCGGTAATCCAGCTCAACGCCTCAGGCGAAGGTGGCGGAAATTACGTGCTCTCCATCCGCGAAGGCGAGGCGAACGTCGCAGAAGGAACTGCAGAGAAGCCCACCGTGACCATCCACGTTGCTGCCAGCGATTGGGTGGACATCGTGACTGGCAAGCTCGACCCAACGCGCGCGTTCATGAGCGGTCGGCTCAAGATCGCTGGCGACCTTGCGCTGATGATGCGCTTCCAGCGCATGTTCCTCGGATGAACCCCATCGTCTCACCCCTCGTGCGATTGGCAGATGCGCTCACTGCGGGCAATGCGGCTGACGTTTTCGCATTGCTCGAGCCGCATGCTGTGTGCATTGTTGACGGAACAACCCACTCTGCGCATGGCGTGCTGCAACGCTGGCTGCCCCCTCACGCTCGCGCGCAGCTCTTCGTGCGTCGCGCCTTCGCCGATGCTGATGACCCACATTGGTGGGCAGGTGAGTGGGTAGTGCGCACCAGTGCAGACGGTTACGCATGGCAGGAAATTGAACAGGGCGTGCTTCTGCGCATGAGCGGCGAACGCATCGCGTGGTTACGACTCCACACTGACCCGAGCACGCAGCGCCTTGTCCGTAGTAACGATCCGCTTCGTCCCGAGGTGCTGCCCACCCACGTGCCTGCACCTCATCACGTGATGAGCCGCGCGGAGAAGCTCGCCGTTCATTTCCGCCATACGCGCGAGGGTTGGGCAAAGGGCGATGCTGAGACAGTGGTGAGCTGTCACGCCCCGCAAAGCTTGATCCAAACTCCGCTCGAGGTGGTGCGCGGTCATGAGGCGCTGCGCCAAGCTGTGAAGGCATATTTCGAGAATTACGCCGATACAACGATCGAGGTGCATCACGTGGTGCACAATGGCATTTGGTTCGCCGTGCAGCAAACGTGGACGTGCACCAACCGCAAGACTGGCGTGCGCGCCAGCGACCAAGACCTCAACATCGGCATCATGCAGGACGGGCTGTTCTATCGTTGGCGCGAGTACTACGACAGCCGCACCTCGGCGCAAACACGCGAGCAAACCGTGTTCGGCAAAGAGACGAGCGACAGCGTGCCTTGACACGCACGTTGCATGCTTAAGCGCGTGCTAGCACAGCGCCCTAGCAGGAACAGCAAAGCAGCCACACGCGAGCGGAATATCATCGGGCGAAGCTTCAGCAAAGCAAGTCATGGAGGTTGCTGGCTGTGTCATCCTCATTACTGGCGCAGCTCAGCGCGTGGGTCGCGCTGTAGCGCTCGACCTCGCTGCGCATGGCGCCCTCGTGGCGTTCAGCTATTACACTGAAGACGAACCTTGGCGCGAAACGCTCGCCGAGCTGCGCGCGCGCAGCGGCAACGCGCTCGCTATGCGCGCAGATGTGACACACCTTGACGAGGCACGCGCCCTCGTGGAAGCAACGTTGGCGCACTTCGGGCGCGTGGACGTGCTGATCAACAACGCTTCAATTTGGTTACAGCGGCCGGCGCTTGAGTTGCAGGAGAGTGAATGGGAGGCTACCTTCGCTGTGAACGCCAAGGCGCCGTTTTTCCTCGCGCAAGCCGTTGCGCCGCACATGCTGCGACAGGGACGAGGGGTGATCCTTAACCTAGCTGATCTCTCAGCGTTCCAGGCTTGGACAGGATACGCCCACCACGCTGCGAGCAAAGCAGCGCTTGTGGCGCTCACACGCGTGTTAGCGCTCGAGTGGGCGCCGAGCATTCGCGTTAACGCCATCGCGCCTGGCACCGTGCTGCTCCCTGAGAACGCCGACGAAGCGAAACGCCGCTGGGCTGTCGAGAAATCAGCGCTCAAGCGCATTGGTGACCCCATGGACGTGGCGCGCACCGTGCGGTATCTGATCGAAGAGGACTTCGCCACAGGCGCAGTGTATTTCGTGGACGGTGGGCGCTCGTTGGTGTGAAAGATGAGCACCTTCGCCGATAGCCAGAGTTTCTTGCTGGAATGCCCTCTGCCTTTGCGCGATTACCCCCACGTCACCATAGGGCACGGAAGTGGCGGGCGGCTCTCGGCTGATCTCGTGACGCATCTCTTTCTGCCAGCGTTCGACAACGAGGTCCTGCGCGCGCGCGGCGATGGGGCGGTGATTCATGTCGCGGGAGGGCGCCTTGTGCTCTCGACCGACTCGTTCGTGGTGCGCCCGCTCTTCTTCCCCGGCGGCAACATCGGCGAGTTGGCGGTGAACGGCACCATCAACGATCTTGCGATGTGTGGCGCGCAGCCACTGCATCTCACTGCAGCGTTCATCCTAGAGGAAGGCGTGCCGCTCGCAACCCTCAACACCATTGCTCACGCCATGGGCACAGCTGCGCGCCGCGCAGGCGTGAGCATCGTGGCTGGCGACACTAAAGTTGTGGAGAAGGGTCATGGCGATGGCGTGTTCATCAATACCACAGGGCTCGGCATGATCCCGCCTGGGGTCTCCATTGCGCCGCAGCATGTGCGCCCTGGCGACGCTGTGCTGGTCAGCGGCACCATCGGCGACCACGGTATTGCCATCATGAGCGTGCGCGAAGGACTCGAATTTGACGCACCAATCCAGAGCGATACGGCACCGCTGCACACCCTCGTCCAGGCACTGCTCGCGGTCAACGCCGAGGCTGTGCACATGTTGCGCGACCCTACGCGTGGCGGTCTCGCAGCAGCGTTGAACGAGATTGCGCAGCAAGCGCAGGTGGGCATTGTGCTCGACGAGCGCGCTATCCCCATACGCCCTGCCGTCCGCGCGGCATGCGAGATGCTAGGGCTCGACCCGCTCTACGTAGCCAACGAGGGCAAGCTGATCGCCATCGTCGCGCGCGAGCATGCGGAGGCGATGCTCGCCGCTATGCGCGCGCACCCACTTGGCGAGGCGGCTGCGCTCATCGGAGAAGTCACCGACCAGCACCCAGAGATCGTCGCTCTGCGCACGCGCATTGGCGGGACACGCGTGGTGCCCATGCCCCAAGGTGAGCTCCTGCCGCGCATCTGCTAAAGTAAAGACGTTCTGCCCCGCTAAGCGCCCACCTTTTCCTCGGGGTCGAGCATCGCAGGCACGCTGGCGTTGCGCCGCGCCAGCGCAGCGAGCAGAATGCTCAAGCCATACAGCAGCAGCAGTGGCACCATCACCAAGCTCATGTTGATGGGGTCGGGGGTTGGCGTGATGAGCGCTGCTATCACGGCGATGATGATCACAGCCCAGCGCCAGTGCCGCGCCAGCACGCGCGCGTTTAGCACGTTTGCCTTCGCCAGCGCAAAGACGATCAGCGGCATCTCGAACGCCACGCCCATCCAGAACATCACGCCGGCGACGAAGGGAATGTAATCGTCTGGCGTCAGCGCAACGGTGAAGACGGTAGGGAAAATGCTTGTCAGAAAGCCAACTGCTGCGGGGAGCATGACGAAGAAGGCAAACGCCGCGCCGAGGACAAACAAACCAAAACCAAACGGCAACGCGATCAGCACCCACCGCCGCTCATGCGGCAGAAGCCCTGGGAAGACAAACGCCAAAATCTGGTACAGCACCACGGGCGAAGCGAGAATAGCCCCGAAAGTGACCGAGACCACAAAAACATTGGTGAGCGGCGAGAGAGGGTTGGTGACCAAAAGCTGCTTCGACGGACCGTATGGACCGAGCAAAATCTTTAGGATGTGCTCCGAGAGCGCTAAGCCGACAGCCGCACCAACGACGAGCGCGATCACGGACTTGATCAGCCGCTCGCGCAACTCGGCAAGATGCTCCATGAGGGTCATGCCCTCTTCAGAGGCCGGCTTCACGTCTTGAGCCATGCTCAGTAGTGTACTTTACGCGCACACTTGCGTACAATCTCCGCTCATGACGCTCGAAGCCGGCACAGTGATCCAGGCGAATGCCTCTTTCGGTCCCACAGCGCCCGTGGGGCAACGCCCGCCGTGGATCACGCCTGAGCAGTGGGCAGAGTATCAGCGCGTCATGCAATCCCTCGTCACCGAGGATGACCAGCCCGTGGACAACATCTTCTCCGCCAAGCAGCAATCGCTCCTCGTTGATGCGCTTTACACCAGTTGGTCACACCCTGAGGCAGGCAAGCGTTTTCTCGCTCTCGCCAACGTGGGCGTGTTCTACAGCTTATATGCGCCTCCCGTCGTGCCTGACTTCTTGCTCAGCGTCGGCGTTGAGCCGCTGCAAGATGTCTGGCAGAAGGAAGGGCGCTCGTATTTCACGTGGATATACGGCAAAGCCCCTGATGTAGTAGTGGAGATCGTCTCGAACCGCGAAGGCGGCGAGCTTGACCGAAAGGCGCAGACGTATGCGAACATCGGCGTACGTTACTACGTGGTGTATGACCCACAGCGCTGGGTGTCGGAGGACCCACTGCGCCTCATGGTGAATGTGCGCGGCGCGTGGCAAGTTGCTGAGCGTGACGCGCTAACGCCACTCGGCTTGAGCGTAACGTTGTGGGAGGGGAACTATGAAGGCATCCAGGCGATGTGGCTGCGCTGGTGCGATGCAGAGGGCAGGCTGTTGCTGATCGGCAGAGAGCTTGCCGAGGTCGAACGACAACGCGCTGAGCGGCTTGCAGCAAAGCTGCGCGCGCTCGGAATCGATCCCGACGCCTGATCAACGCTGGTCCACGCTGTCTTCCTCTTGCGTCATTCATGCCAACTGCGCAGTCCATCCTCCAGCATCTCGGCATTCGAGAGACCAACTACGGCGCATGCGCCGGCGGTGATTGGATTCACGAGCAAGAAGGCGTGGTGCTTGTTTCGGTCAACCCAGCCACGAATCTACCGTTAGCGCGCGTGATCCAAGCCACGCCTGCAGGTTACGACGCTGTCGTGCGCCGCGCGCAGGTCACCTTCCTCGAGTGGCGCGAGCGCTCAGCGCAGAAGCGCAGCGCGCTCGTCCGCGATCTGAGCGCTGTGCTGCGTGAACATCAAGAGCCGCTTGGCGATCTCATCGCGCTTGAAGTGGGCAAAGTGCGCGCTGAAGCGCACGCCGAAGTGCAAGCGCTGCTCAGCATTTGCGATCTCGCTGCTGAGCTTGCGCACCGAATCCACGGTGCGACGCTACCAACCGATCATCCCCATCATCGCCTGTTCGAGCAGTGGCACCCTTTGGGCGTTGTGGGCGTGATCACTGCATTTGATCTCCCGCTCGCTATGTGGGGATGGCACGCGCTCATCGCGGCTGTGTGTGGCGATACGGTGGTGTGGAATCCATCGCCGCTCGTGCCGCTGTGCGCCATTGCCGTGCAGCACATATGCAATCGCGTCGCTGCTGACCATGATGCGCTCGGCGTGCTCAACCTCTTCATCGGCGCGGAAGAGAACATTGACAAGGCAATGCTCACCGATCCGCGCCTGCCGCTGATCTGCTTTGCGGGCAGTCCCCAAGTCGGAAAGCGCGTGGCACAGCATACAGGCGAACGGCTAGCGCGAGCATTGCTGACGCTGAGCGGCAACAACGCCATCGTTGTGCACGAAGATGCCGACCTAGACCTCGCTTCGCGCGCCATCACTGCTGCCGCGATTGCTTCCGCTGGGCAGCGCTTCAACAGCGCTCGCCGCCTGATCGCCCATCATCGCGTGAAGTCCGCGCTGCTGGAACGGCTGCTGCGTGCCTACGCCGATGCGCACGCCTGCTTAGGCGATCCACTCGCTGAGGGCACGCGCGTCGGACCGCTGGCTGCGCCGCGGCACGTGGAAGGCTTTCTGGCAGCCGTAGCCCAAGCCAAGGCAGAGGGCGGCAAAGTGCTGATCGGCGGCAAAATCCGTTCGGAGCTGGGACCGAACTTCGTTGAGCCAACGATCATCGAAATGCCGTGGCAAACGCCCGTTGTGCGCCGCGAGGTTGCAGCCCCCATCCTCTACGTTGTGGAGTATGACACGCTCGACCGCGCGATTGCGTTGGTCAACGAAGTGCCGGGCGGGTTTTCCGCTGCGATTTTCACCAACAGCTTGAGCGTGAGCGAGCGCTTCATCGGCAGCAGCGGCTGCGAAAGCAGCATTGCCCGCGTTAACCTCGGCACAAGCGATTCAGAAGTTTCCCACTTGCTCGCTGGCGAGCTTGGAAGCGCCGGCGATGCATGGAAGCACTACATGCGCCGTCAAACCTGCGCAATCAACTCCAGCGGCGCACCCATGCACATGTAGGGGATTGCCCAGCTCACACGCTTCCTCACCTAGAGGCATACGCGCCCCTCTCGTGCCTCCGTGAGCGATCCAATCATCTTGCGGTAGAGTGAATGCTTGTATGCTCAGCGACCCACTTGCCGCAACGTTCGCGCGCTTCATCGGGGCTATCGAAGCCGAAATGCGCGCTGTAGTGAATGCAACTGCGCAGCCTGCACGGTTCAACACCATGTTGAACTACCACCTTGGATTCGCCGATGAACAAGGGCAGCCAACTCACGCGCCTGCTGGCAAACGCATTCGCCCCGTGCTCACTCTGCTATGCTGCGAAGCCTGCGGGGGAGATTGGCGCGTGGCGCTGCCGGCGGCAGCAGCTATTGAGCTGCTGCACAACTTCTCACTGATCCACGACGACATCGAGGATCGCGATGAAATGCGCCGCGGTCGCCCAACGGTGTGGAAACTGTGGGGTGAAGCGCAAGCCATCAACGCTGGCGACGCCATGTTCGCCCTTGCACACTTGGCGCTGCTGCGATGTGCTGAGGCGGGAGCTGCTTCGGCTCAAGTAGTGCGCATGTTCCATGTGTTTGACGAGACCTGCTTGCAGCTCACTGTCGGTCAGCACCTCGACTTGAGCTTCGAGTCGCGCAGCGACGTGAGTGCCGACGAGTACCTCGCCATGATCGGCGGCAAAACAGCCGCGCTTATTGCAGCCGCTTGTCGCATCGGCGCGCTCTGCGCTAACGCCGCAGAAGCGCATGCTGAGGCACTGGAGACATTCGGCAGGGGCTTGGGGCTCGCGTTTCAGCTTCAGGACGACATCCTCGGCATCTGGGGCGACCCTGCCTCCACAGGCAAACACAGCAGCGATCTCGCCCATCGCAAAAAGACCTTGCCCGTCCTCTTCGCCGCTGAGCGCGACCCAGCCGTGCGCGACCGCTACTTCGGCGATCCTCGCCCGCTCACCGCCGAGGAGATTGAGCTGCTGCGCACGCGCATCGAGCACGCCGGCGGGCGAAGCCACGCGGAAAAAATGGCGGAGCAAGCTTACGCGCAGGCTATCAGCGCTCTTCACGCTCTCCCCCCGAGCAACGCCCGCGAATCCTTGGCACAACTCGCTCGTGAGCTGCTCAACCGCAGTGCCTAGTGTGCAAGAAATACTAAGCAAAACGTTACAAAAGTAACTAAAGCCTAGCTCAACTCAATATAGAATGTTGCCCCGAGTTACTAGCCATGGGCAACGTTCGCACAGGCATCGTGCTGCTCAACCTCGGTGGACCCGCCACACCTGACGACGTGCAAGGGTTTCTCGAGCGATTGTTCGCTGACCCCGAGATCATTCCGCTCCCGTTTCAGTCGCTGCTCGGCAAATTGATTGCGCGTTTGCGCACGCCGCGCGTGCGTCGCAACTACGCCGCCATCGGCGGCTCGCCGTTACTGCATTGGACGCAACGCCAAGGCGAAGGGATGATGCAGTGGCTCGATCAGCTCTCGCCGCAAACAGCGCCACATCGCTTCTACATTGCTTTCCGCTATGCGCCGCCTTTCAGCGCTGATGCATTGCGCGCCATGCATGCCGACGGCGTGCAAGATGCGATCGCGCTCACGATGTACCCGCAGTACTCCTGCACCACCACTGGCTCAAGCCTCAACGAGCTGTGGCGCGCGCTCAGCGCCCTTGGGCTCTCACGTGCCTTTCGATGGAGCGTGATCGATCGCTGGTATGACCACTCTGCCTTCATCGAGGCGATGGCGGAGACAGTGCGCGAAGGACTGCTGCAGTTTGCGCCTGAGCATCGCGACGAAGTAGTGCTGTTGTTCAGCGCACACTCACTGCCCATGCGCGTTGTGCGCCGTGGTGATAGCTATCCCGGCGAGATTGAGGCGAGCGTCCGCGCAGTGATGCACAAGCTGGGTGTGCCCAACCCCCACGTCTTGGCATATCAATCCGCCGTCGGACCAGTGAAGTGGCTTGGACCTGCGACCGAGGATGTAATCCGTGAGCTCGCCGCACAAGGCAAGCGGCGTGTGCTCGTTGTGCCCATCGCTTTCGTCAGCGACCACATCGAGACTCTGTTTGAGATCGATCGCGAGTATGCAGAGCTGGCTCACACAGTGGGCATCACCGAGTTTCGACGCGCGCCTGCGCTAAACGATCGTCCGCGCTTTGTAAGAGCGCTTGCGGAGATCGTGGCAGAGCACGTGCAGCAAGGGCGCGTTGCTTCTGCGCGCTACAAGCAGCGCTGCACGGGCTGCACGAATCCTCTGTGCCGCACGATTCCCAACCCAGCACCTGCTCTCGCCTAGGCATGACCTGCTTCTTGGTAACGCGCGACAACGCCCATCTGCACCGCGTTGAGCAGCACGTTCAGGCGCAGCACCAGACGCGCGTTGTCGCTCGCGCGCACAGGCACGCGCTCGATCAGCATCAGCGAGGCTTCCAACATGCGGTCGCGGAAATAGATCGCTGCCTCCAGCGCCTCGGAGAGCGGCAACCCAGCCGCAAGACTCGCCTCGGCATACTCACGCCCGATCTGGCGCGCCTCTTCGAGCAAGTGTTCGCCGTCATCGGCAGAGAGGTACTGCAGCGTCAAGCCTACGAGCCTCTGACCGATGCGGCGATGTTGCTCTCGGCGCTCCTCGTCCAGAGTCGCCAGCCAATGCGCCGAGCGCACAGCGCTGAGTTGACCGCGCGCGTGGCTCAGCGCCTGCTCTGCCCAAAGCATGGGCAAAGCGGAGCGGTTTTGGCGCAGTGCGTGCGTTTGCGCGAAGCGCTCCAGCTCAGACTCAGCAAAGCGCCGATGTCCGCCTGCTGTCAGCATGCATGCGATCTGACCGCTGTCCGCCCAACGGCGCAGCGTCACGGGATGCACGCCCAGCCGAGCAGCAGCCTCGCGCAAGCTCAGCCAACGCTCGCCCTCATATGTAGCACGCTTCCGCATCACCTTACTAGTTTAAGCCCCAACGTGTCGCGTCCGCGTATGGAGGTCTGAATATGGCACTCCCGACCACTAAGGCACCCATTGTTGAGACACACGCCTATCGTCCGCTCACTGCGATGAAACGCGCCCTGCTGATCGCAGTGGGTACTATCGCGCTCAGCCTAGGCATCCTAGGGACGCTGCTACCGGGCTTGCCGACAACGCCGTTCATTGTGATCACGCTGCTGTGCTACGTCCGCAGCTCTGATCGCCTATACCGTTGGGTGATCACGCGGCGTTGGCTTCAGAAGCCCGTCCGCGCCGCGCTGCGCTTCATCGAGCAGCGCGCGTTGCCTGTGCCGATCAAGCTTGTCTCGGTCGGCGCAGCGTGGGCTTCAGCAGTGGTCACAGTGGTTACCGAAGCAGCGCTCAGCACTCAGCTAGCTGTGCTCATCGCGGCTGGCGCTGCCTCGTTAGCGATGGTGCTCATCCGCACTGAGCAGGGCTGAGCACACAGAGTTCAGCCACAGCTCAGCCGCACACGCGGCACTCAGTATTCTCGCGCCTTGTGCGCATTATCCACTGGTTTCGGCGCGACCTGCGTCTCGAGGACAATGCTGCTCTGCTCGCCGCAGCACGCGATGCCGAGGGAGAAGTATTGCCCGTTTTCGTGCTCGACGACGCCTTACTGCGAGGCAAAGACGTAGCTCCAGCGCGCGTGCAGTTCATGCTCGAGAGCCTCGCTGAGCTGGACGCGCGCTTGCGCCAGCTTGGGTCGCGGCTGATCCTGATGCGCGGGGAACCAAGCGAGGCGCTGCTGCAACTGGCGCGAGCGGCCGGCGCCGATGCGGTGTACTTCAATCGCGATTACACGCCGTTGGCGCGTGCGCGCGACCAGCGCGTGCAGCAGAAGCTGCAAGCAGCTGGCGTGCGCGTGCGCACGTTCAAGGATCTCGTGATCTTCGAGGGAGATGAGCTGCTCTCGGCGAGCGGACAACCGTACACCGTGTTCACTCCGTTCAAGAAAGCGTGGCTGCATCGCATCGCTGCCGCACCGCCGCAACTGCAAGGGAAGCCCAAGCTTGCGCCATTGCCCCAGCTCGCAGTGAACACAGTCGCGCTGCCCACTGCATCAGCGCTCGGCTTCAACATTGACCAGTCGCTGCCACGCGGCGGCGAAACGGAAGCTTGGCGCTTGCTTACGCACTTTAAGCAGAGCGGCGCCATGCGCGCCTACGCGCTGCAGCGCGATTTTCCAGCGATAGAGGGCACTTCGCGCCTTTCACCGCATCTGCGCTTCGGCACGATCTCGCCGCGCCAGTGCTACGCCGAGGCAGTGGCGACGCTCAGCTACCCTTTCCCTGCGCCTCGAAGTTTCTCGCCAGCAGCCAGCGACGCCAAGAAGGAAGGCGCTGATGCATGGATCAGCGAGTTGATCTGGCGCGAGTTCTACATCTACATCTTGTATCACTTCCCGCACGCCGACCGCGCTAACTTCAACCGCGCCTTCGACGCCATGGCGTGGGGCAGCGGCGATCCTGAGCTCGACGAGATGCGCTTCCGCGCCTGGTGCGAGGGACGCACCGGCTACCCCATCGTTGACGCAGCCATGCGTCAGCTCAACCAAACTGGCTGGATGCACAACCGCACGCGCATGATCGTCGCCTCGTTCCTCGTTAAAGACCTGTGGCTGGACTGGCGCCTTGGCGAGCGCTACTTCATGCAAAAGCTTGTGGACGGCGATCCTGCATCAAACAACGGCGGTTGGCAATGGGCGGCGAGCACGGGCACGGACGCGCAGCCTTACTTTCGCATTTTTAACCCCACCTTGCAGAGCGAACGCTTCGACCCAGACGGTGCTTTCATTCGGCGCTGGGTGCCCGAGTTAGCGCGCGTGCCTAACGAGTACGTCCACGCTCCCCACCGCATGCCGCCTTCGTTGCAGCGCGAAGTTGGATGCGTGATCGGCAAGGACTACCCAGCGCCCATCGTGGACCACAACGTCCAGAAGGAGGAAATCCTGCGCCGCTTCAAGCGCTGCCAAGGGGCTGGATGAAACAGCGTCGCAGCGCTGCCTCGCAGATGCTGGCATCTGCGAGGCTGTTTCACCCCTCCACGCGCACGCGCCTGATCTTGGCGCCAAGCGCGCGGAGCTTCTCGTCGAAGCGCTCGTAGCCGCGGTCGATCTGCTGCACGTTGGCGATCACGCTCGTGCCTTCGGCGCACAGCGCGGCGATCACCAGCGCGACGCCAGCGCGGATGTCGGGGCTTTGCACCTCCTCGCCGCGCAGCTTGCTTGGACCCTGAACTACGCAGCGATGGGGGTCGCAGAGCACAATGCGCGCGCCCATGCTGATCAGCTTGTCCACGAAGTAAAGGCGGCTCTCGAACATCTTCTCGTGGATCAGCACGCTCCCTTCTGCCTGCGTCGCCGCGACCACCGCCAGGCTCATTGCATCGGCGGGAAAGCCCGGCCAGGGCATGTCGTCAATTTTTGGGATGGCGCCGTCGAACTCGGGAGTCACCACCAAGCGCTGATGCCCGGGCACGAACACATCATTGCCGTGCGTCTCGAAGCGGATGCCCAGCCGTCCGAGCATGATGCGCGTCATGATTAAGTGCTGGGGGTCGGCACGGCGAATCCACAAACCGCCTTCACCGCCGCACAGCGCGCCGATCACGATGAAGCTGGTGACCTCGATGTTGTCCGCGCCAATGGTGTACTCCGCGCCGTGTAAGCGCTTGACGCCATGGATCACCAACGTGTTCGAGCCGATGTTCTCGATGCGCGCGCCCATGCGATTGAGGCAGTGGCACAGGTCCTGAACATGCGGCTCGCTGGCGGCGTTACGCAGGATGGTGGTGCCCTCAGCGAGCACCGCCGCCATCACTGCGTTTTCAGTCGCGGTGACGCTCGCCTCGTCCAGCATGATGTCCTGACCGACAAGGCGCTGCGCTTGCAGCCAAAAGTGTCCATTGGCGTTGATTGTGGCGCCGAGCGCACCGAGGGCGAGGAAGTGCGTGTCGAGACGCCGCCGCCCAATCACATCGCCGCCAGGGGGCGGCAGCTCGATGGCGCCTTGCCGCGCCAGCATCGGACCCGCAAGCAGAATGCTGGCGCGGATCTCGCGGCACAATTGCGGATCGAGCTGCTGCGCGCGCACGTCCTTCGCGTGTAGGCGCACGCTGTTGGTGTCGAGCCATGTGACTGAGACGCCGAGCGTCTCCAGCAAGCGGATCATGGTGTGCACGTCACGAATGCGCGGCACGTTGTGCAGGATGAGCGGCTCGTCAGTGAGCAGACAACTAGCAAGCAGCGGCAGCGCTGCGTTCTTGTTGCCCGAGGCGACTACTTCGCCGCTCAACCGCGCCCCGCCTTCGATGATGAACTTCTCCATCGCTTACTCCTGCATCATGAAGCGCACAAGATCGCCCATGGAGAGCACGCCGATGGGTTGGCACGGATCGTGATCTGCGACAACCACAAGGCGGTGAATGCGGTGGGCAACCATGATGCGCGCGGCTTCGGTGATGGGCGCATCGGCAGTGATGGTGATCACAGCGCGCGTCATCACGTCGGCGACCGTGAGGCTGCGCCACGCATTGCCCATGCCGTGCTGCACAGCTGCATTCACCAAGTCGCTTTGCGACACCAGCCCCACCAACCCACACGCCTCGTCCGTCACGACCAAGGCGCGCACCTTGCGCTCCGTCATCAGGCGCGCAGCTTCGGGCAAGCGCAGATGCGCGGGGCAGGTGTAAACCCCGCGATGCATGACCGCGCCAACCGTCTTCGCGCTCGTGGACGCGCCTTCCATCTTGCTGTCGGGGTCGGGATTCTAGCGAAGCTGTGTCAGCGATACTGCAACCCCCGTGGCTGAATCATCGCGGATTCGGGCACGCCCAGCGCGAGCAACACGCTGCGTAGTAGGCGGATGCCCAACAATGATGAGAGCGGCGTGCGCTTGCGATACTCCACCACGCGCGGCTCACCCGTGATCCCGCCTAGCTCAGCCGCCTTATCTACGGCGTCCTCAAAGTACCCTAGTTGATCCACCAGCCCCGCTTCGAGGGCTTGTTTGCCAGTGTAAGGTCGCCCATCAGCCAGCGTTTTTACCCGCTCAACGCTCAATCGGCGCCCCTCTGCGACGATGCGCACAAATTGTTCATAGATCTCGTCAAGCACTGCTTGCCAAAGCTTGCGATCCTCTTCAGTGAAAGGCGAGGTTGGGTTGCCGAAATCTTTGAACTCCCCAGATTTCAGCACCACGCTCTTCAAGCCAAGCTTTTCGTAAAGCCCTTCGATGTTGGTGAACTCGCTGATCACGCCGATGCTGCCAGTGAGGGTGTTGGGGTGCGCGATGATGTGCTGCCCTGCCATGCTCACGTAGTAGCCGCCTGAAGCCGCGGTGTTGCCCATATACACCACAATCGGCACGCGCACTTTGGTCTTAAGCGCGTGGTAGATCTCATCGCTGCCGACCACGCTGCCGCCCGGAGAATCCACAAACAGCACCAGCGCCCTTACGTCTCCGTCCTTGGCGACCTCTTCGAGCACCCGAATGACATCGCGCGATGCCGCAACTGGGATGCCCGTGAAGTCGAACTGGTTGCTGCTGCCGCTCACAATTGGACCGTTGATCGAGACCACTGCCACAGCCGGACCTGAAGCGGGTCCCGAGATCTGCACGCGTTCCACGCTTGTCGCCGCGGTGCCAAACGGTGTGGCGGCAGCAGTAGCTGCCGGCAGAGAGGCACTGAGCAAGGCAAATGGCGCGACAGCCACACAAGCGCACAGGCACACCGGCAACGCAAAACCCACTAACACGCCAGCAAGCGCCCACGCAGCAGAACGCGAACCGTTCTGATTGCTCATGGTCGTTCCTCCTTCGTCCGCGCGTCTTGGATCGCGCGTCGGCTTCGCAGTGTAGCATTGAGCAGTTAAGGATGGCGTCAGCAGACCCCCAAGCGTTGGAGCATAAGCTTCGCCAACACATCGCTGGCGATGTGCGCTTCGACCTGCCTTCGCGGCTGCTTCACAGCACCGACGCGAGCAACTACCAAATGTTGCCGCTTGGCGTGGTGCTGCCGAAAACGGAGGAGGATGTCGTTGCAGCAGTGGCGATTTGCGCCGAGCACGGCGTGCCCATCACTGCGCGGGGCGGCGGCAGCGGCTTGTGCGGTGCTGCGCTCGGCCCAGGCGTGGTCCTGGACTTCACGCGCTACATGGACGCCTTGCTCGATCTCGATACAGGCAGCCGCTGGGTGCGAGTGCAGCCGGGCATTATCCTGAGCCAGCTCAATCGGCGCTTGGCGGCGCATGGCTTGCAGTTCGGTCCAGACCCCGCCAGCGCAGAGCGCGCTTCGATCGGTGGCGTGATCGGCGCTAACGCTACGGGCGCCCACTCCATCCGCTACGGCATGGCTGCGGACAATGTGCGCGCCTTGCGCGTGGTGCTTGCTGATGGGAACGCGGTGGAGATCGCGCCCGGCGCCGCGCATCCGCGCGTGCAAGCGCTCGAGCGCGCTGTGCAGGCGCTTGTGCAGAGCTACGCTGACGCCATCCGCCAGGACTTTCCACGCGTGTGGCGACGCGCCAGCGGCTACAACCTCGACTTCATCCTCGAGATGCTCACCTACGACCCCAACGAGCAGACGCGCTGCTTGACCTTCGCCAACGCGCAGCGCCGCGGGAGCAACCTCGAGATGCATCTGCGCCAGATCGCGCAGTTTCACCTCACGCCTTTGTTCGCCGGCGCAGAGGGCACGCTTGGCGTGATCACTGAGGCGACGCTTCACCTCGTCCCCAAGCCTCGACACACGGCGCTGGTCGTGACACGCTTCGAGGCGCTGCTCGATGCCATGCGCGCCGTGCCTGCTCTCCTCACCGTCGAGCCTGACGCCATTGAGCTGATCGGCGGCGCGTTCATCCGCAGCGCGCGAGAGCTGCCCGAGTGTCGCAACCGACTTGGCTGGCTCGAGGGCAGCGGCATTCCCGAGGGGCTGCTGGTGATCGAGTTCGCGGCTGATGAGGAAGCTGAGCTGCACGCGAAGGTGGAGCGCCTGCAGCGCTTGGTCGAGCGCGAGCGCCTGCCATGCACGCTGCGCCCGCTCTTCGAGGCTCAGGCGCAAGCGGACGTGTGGTTTGTGCGCCGCATGGGGCTGAACGTGCTCACCAGCATCCGCAGCCCAGCAAAGCCGATCAGCATTGTGGAGGATGTGGCTGTTCCAGTTGAGCGGCTGGCTGAGTACGTTGAGCAGCTTGATGCGATCTTCGAGCGACACGGTACACAGGGCACGTATTACGCGCATGCCAGCGCCGGCGTGCTGCACGTGCGCCCATTGGTCAACTTGCGCACCGAGCAAGGCTTGGCGCAGATGCGCGGCATTGCTGCAGAGGCATTGGCGCTATGCCGTGCCCTCGGCGGCGCGATGAGCGGCGAGCACGGCGACGGCTACGAGCGCTCGCACATGAACGAAGCGCTGTTCGGCTCGCGCGTCTACGCTGCTTTCTGCGCGTTGAAAGACCTCTTTGACCCAAACGGCTTGCTCAACCCCGGCAAGAAGGTGCGCGCCGTGCCGATGGAAGACCATCTGCGCCTCGGTCCTGGCGACACTTTGCGCGCGTTTCCTTCTGTGTTCCACTTCGGACAAGACGGTTCGTTTGCTGGGCTCGTGGAGCAGTGCAACGGCAACGGCATCTGCCGCAAACTTGAAGGGGGCGTGATGTGCCCTTCGTTCCGCGCCACGCGCGAGGAGATGCACAGCACACGCGGGCGCGCCAACCTGCTGCGCGCCTTTCTGCGCGCGCGCCAGCTTCCGCCCGACCAGTCTGCGCTCTCATCAGAGGCGGTGAAAGCGGCACTCGATCTGTGCTTGTCCTGCAAAGCTTGTGCCACGGAGTGCGTGGCTGGCGTGGACATGAGCAAGCTGAAGAGCGCCTTCTTCGCGCGTTACTACGCGGAGCATGGCGTGCCGCTGCGCGCGTGGGTGCTTGGGCGCATTGGACGCTTTGCCCCCTTCGCCGCGACGCTTGCGCCACTGACCAATTGGTTGATCAGCCAGCCGCTCGCCAAGCGCGCGCTGCGGATTGCGCCACAACGGA
Source organism: Thermoflexales bacterium (assembly GCA_025057935.1). Classification (GTDB taxonomy): domain Bacteria; phylum Chloroflexota; class Anaerolineae; order J036; family Brachytrichaceae; genus DRWP01. The sequence goes on along the minus strand of JANWUW010000088.1, from coordinate 62,400 downwards.
CGCTGCCGCGCTTCACGCCCCACACATTTGACCGCTGGTGGCGCAGCGAGGGACGCGCTCTGCAGCCTGTTGCGCCGCGCGGGCGCGTGGCGTTGTTTGTGGATACCTTCGCGCGCTACCAGCATCCACACGTGGCAATCGCTGCGGTGCGCGTGCTGACGCAAGCCGGCTATGCAGTGATCGTGCCGCCATGGCGCTGCTGCGGTCGCCCGCTGATCTCTCAAGGGCAACCTGAAGCGGCGCTTGCCGATGTGCGCTTTAACGTGGCGCAGCTTGCGCTGCTTGCGAAGCAGGGCGTGCCGATTCTTGGTTTGGAGCCGAGCTGCGTGAGCGCGCTGCGCGAAGATTACCCAGACCTGCTGCCAAGCGAAGACGCAAAGCTTGTGGCGCGCGCGACCTACGGCGTAGAAGATTGGCTCGCGGGGCAGGCTTTGAACTTCCCGCACCACATGCGACGCTCCCGGCGGACAGTCCTGCTGCACGGTCATTGCCACCAGAAAGCGCTGTGGGGCACACAGGGCACGCGAAGACTGCTGGAACAAGCTGGCATGTCGGTGCAAGAGATCGACACGACGTGTTGCGGCATGGCAGGCGCATTTGGCTACGAAGCCGAGCACTACGCGCTCTCGGAGCGCATCGGCGAGCTCGGCTTACTGCCAGCGATACGCGCTGCGCCGCCTGAAACGCTCATCGTTGCCCCGGGCACCTCATGCCGCGAGCAAATTGCGCACTTCACAGCGCGTGCGGCGCTGCATCCTATCGAAGTGGTCGCGCACGCCCTCCTTGGCGACACTGAGCGCGATCCCGCCTCGACGCGCTAAGCGTAAGCCAAGCTGCGGTTCTGGATTCGACGGGCGCAGCACAGCACTTGCCGCTTGCTCATTGGAGTTTGCGCGAAAGCTTTACCTTGCGAACTCAGGAAGTGTTAGAAGACGCGCACTAGTGTGCCCTGCTTGCGGTCGCGCAGGCGTGTCCAACGTTGCTCAGGTGGCGCCACAGGGAGCGACCAGCGGTAAACCCACTGGGCGTCCTCTGGCAGCAAATTCACACATCCATGGCTGCGTGGCTTGCCGTAGTCGTTGTGCCAGTACGTGCCGTGGAAGGCGATGCCGCTTGAGGTGAAGTACGCCACCCAAGGAATGCCCGGAAGATCGTAGGTGCGTGGCTCATCGAACATGCGCTGCGAGGGCGTCTTCACGTAGATGCGATGATCGCCGCGTGTAGTGTGGAAGCTCCTCCACGTCCCATCAGGCTGCCGAAAGCTAGCGCCCGTGGAGCAGCGCGCCTCGAACACCTTGCGTTCGCCTTCGTAGGCATACACGCGTTGCGCCTTGAGGTCAACCTCGAGCCGCTTCGCTTCTGGGGGCACGTCGGGTGAAAGCGGCGCAAACGCCTCTGGCGGGAGGATGCGCAAGTGTTTTGCGTGCACCCACAGCGTGCTCAAGATGCCATCGCTGATGCGATACCAGAGCTCTTGATCGGCGCCCTCGCGCACCTCCATCACTTGGAAGATAGTGCCAAAGTAGTGCGTCCAAGGCGCGCGCGCTTTTGGGTCCGGCTGCACGCGGGCATAGGTCAGCGGCACAGTCACCTCGCCCCAGACCACAACATCTTTAGCGACGTGCGTGATCGGCGTGTTGAGCCTGTCCTCACAAGGCTGGATTTGTGCGGAATGCACCCAGCCATCGCTCGTCTTGTACCAAATCAAGTTGTGTTTCGCGGGACTCTCGTTGCTCTCAGCTTGCCCAAGCAGAGGGATGACCTCGTTGCGTCGAAGTTGGCGCACAACCGGTGCCTTGGTCGAGGGCAGCTCTCGTATCTTCAAGCCGCCGACGATGGCACGACCAAATGGGCGGCGCGTGGGCTGCGCAACAGGTTCACTCGCTTGTGATTGAGCTTTGCGCGCAGGCACGATGAGGATCAACGGTGCAGCGCCAGCGAGCCTAAGGAACGTGCGACGCGAGAAGAAGACTTGCATAGCTGCGAAGGTATATCACAGCTAGTGCCTTCTACCTCGGCGGGGGCAGAGGCTACAATCGCAGCCCTGTGTTCCCCGCTGAACTCTTCGAGCTTTTGCGCCGAGCGATGGGGAGTGTGCCGCCAGAGTTTTGGCTCTACCTTGTCGTGGGGTTTGCGGCGCAGTTGGTGGATGGCGCCCTAGGCATGGCATACGGCGTCACCGCATCATCGCTGCTGGTCGCGTTGGGCACGCCACCAGCCATTGCCAGCGCCACAGTGCACGCTGCAGAGTGCTTCACTACCGGCGCCTCAGCGGTGTCACATCGCGCTTTCGGGAACGTGGATGGGCATTTGTTCCGCCGTCTTGTGCCCGCTGCTATCCTCGGCGCGGTGCTCGGAGCGATTGCCGCTGCGTCCCTGCCGAACACGTGGCTGCGCCCGTATGTCGCGGCTTACCTCTTGGTCATGGGCGCTATCATCATCGGCAAAGCGTTTCGTCCCATCCCGCCACCGCGCGTGGTCGAGCGCGTTGGTGCCCTTGGATTCATTGGCGCATTTCTCGACGCTATTGGCGGCGGCGGCTGGGGACCGATCGTTGCCTCGAGCCTGATCTGGCGCGGCAAAGAGGCGCGCCTCGCCATTGGCACAGTGAACGCCGCCGAGTTTTTCGTCACTTTGGCGACGACACTCGCATTTCTCGCCGCGCTTGGTTCAGCAAACGCTTACGCCGTGGTCGGCTTAGCGCTCGGCGGCATCCCTGCTGCGCCGCTCGGCGCGTGGCTCACGCGGCGCTTGCCCGTGCGCCTGCTGCTGGTTCTCGTTGGCGCGTTGATCGTCGCGCTCAGCGCGCATACCCTTGTGCGCAGCCTCATGTGAGGAATTGTCTTGCACCACGCAGCACGCGAAAGCGCGTGACAAAATACTCAACGCTAACGATGCTGCGCCTCTGGAAACGTGTGCACCTTTCGACTGCAGCGCTCGCTGCGTTTGGCATGGCGCTCGCCTTGCTCGTCGGCACAACATCTGCCGCAGCGCAGGTCAGCCATCTGCCACCGCACGCGATCGTAGTGGACGACACCGACAGCCACTTTGTGCGCTTCGGTCCCCCGCAGTATTGGTGGACAAGCACAGGCACCTCCTTCAGCTACTACGGCGGCAGCATGGTGTGGACTTGGAACGAAGCGGTCACGCTCACTAATTTCGCCCGCTGGCATTTGCCGCTCTCAGCAATGCTGCCTCTGACCTACGAGGTCTTCGCGTTCATCCCGCGTTACAACGCGACGACGCGGAGCGCGCGCTACCACATCGTGCGCGGCAGCGCAGCAGCGCCGATCACCACCACGCGCGTTGTAAGCCAAAACCGTTACTACGCGGAGTGGGTGAGTCTTGGGCAGCACTACTTTCAACCTGGCGAGCTGAATTTCGTGCAGCTCGACGACGTGACAGGCGAGCAAGCTGGCACGCGGCGCGTGGGCTTCGATGCGCTAGCTTTCGTGCCGATCGGCATTGAAGGCACGTCGCCTCTCACGCAGCACGTCTTTCTGCCGTTCGTGAGCGGCGCTCCTTTTGCGTACACCACCTCGCGCTATATCTCGACCATCAACCCGCAGCATCACGAGTACATGGGCTGCGCGGCTGGGCAAGCGCGCGAGCAGGGAGTGATCATCCTAGCCTTCGGGCAACCTTGGGCGCAAAACGGACAGTACGGCGTGCTTTACTACCGCAGCGGTTTTACATTCGCCTCAACGGCAACAATCGCCGAAGCGGTGAAGGGCTTCCTGCGCGGCTACTGGACATGCGCGCCGTCGTTCGCAAGCCTCACCTTAGGCGTGGGCACGAATAACTACCGCGGCGCAACGGGCTTCGAGCATGGTCGGGCATGGGGGCAGATGATCAATCAGCTCCACACGTGGCTGAGCACGGCAGCGCCTCAAGACGCGGCTGCGCGCATCCGCGTGCTAGGCGCTAACGACATTGAGATGAGCTGGAACGGACCGATCACCACTTTGGCTTGGGTGCAGGGCTACGCTACAGCGACGAGCTTGCCCTTCATCAACTTCGGCACTTGCGATGGATGCCCCACAACAGGCTCGCCCAACCGCCAGCCAAACAACGGCTGGACAGTAGAGCAAGTTTGGCAGGTGAACAGCGGCGTCGCGCTTCCTTTCCCTGAAATTTACCTGCGCAGCGGCGTCAACGCCGACCAGTGGTATCGCATGAGCTTGTACGCAGCCACGCAGAAGGGCGCCAAACTCGACTTCATCGGGCTGCTCACACAATGGCAAGCGTGCCAGGATGTAGGCGGCTGCGTTGGCACTGACAACACGCCGCGCCAAGGGTGGGAACAGTTACAGGCAGCGCTCAACGCCGATCCTCGCACTGCGATGCCGTTGCCCTTCCCTAGCGACATCACCTGGCGCGTGATCACGCAACCGCTGGGAAGCAGCTTCACACCATACGACACAGCACGCGTCGAGGGCGTCGCTGCAGTGCTCGACGCAACACCTGCAGGGGATGGGGTGATCATCGAGGGCATCGCCCCGCCGGCGCCTGCCTCGCGCTTCCTAGCGGAGAACGTGTGGCATGGCAGCGTGCGCCTCGGCGATCGCGTGCAGACGCGCTTGGTGTTCGCGGGGCGCGTGCGCGACCCAGCGCTGGGCGGCGTGGACGAAGAGATCCGCGGTGGCGTGCTCGTTGTCGAGGCTTTGCTCGGAGCGTGGTTCACTGTGGATGCGCCCGAAGGCACGCGCACCTTGCGCATTGTGGGCGCTGAGGGCGCTGTGTTGCGGCTGAGCGACGGCGCGCGCACGCTGCGCTTCGACGTACGCTCCACACAATGGCTCGAATGAAGAAGGGGCAGCTACCCAGCAAGATTTGTCCAGTCTGCGGGCGCCCTTTCGAGTGGCGCAAGCGCTGGGCGCGCGATTGGGAGCGCGTGGTGTATTGCAGCGAGCGCTGCCGACGTGAGGCGCGTCGACAGCGCACACGATCGGCGCTTTCTGATGAGGTGTTGCTCAACCACGAGCAACAATCCTCCCGCGGGCGCGGCAGCGTGGTTGTCCCCTATCGCGTGCAGCCGCAACGGTAAGCACGCCTCGACATTGCCTCTTGGAGCACAGCGCCGAGAGCGCTGAAGGCGCATCGCGTCATGCCCCCTGCAAAGCCCAACGCGCCCACAGCATACAATCGCCGCGATGGATCACACGCTGCGCGTGCATCGCGACAAAGACTTCCTCGATGACTTTCTCCGCCGCTACTGGTTCGCGCCGCCAGTTGCGCTGTGGCGAGCCATCGAAGCGCGCGCGCTGAGTCGTTTGGACGCCTTTCCAGCGCCCATGCTCGACTTCGGCTGCGGCGATGGCTTGTTCACCGCCGCGATCTTCGGGCGACAACCTGGCGTATTCGGCTGCGATATTGACACGCGCATGCTACCCACGGCACGTGACAGCGGTGTCTACGAGCATGGCGTGCTGTTCGCTGATGGGCATCACCTGCCATATTGCGACAGCGCTTTTGGCACGGTGTACGCCAACTCAGTGATTGAACACATCCCCGACCCGGCGAATGTGCTGCCGGAGCTGGCACGCGTGCTGCGCCAAGACGGCCTGCTGGTGGTCACTGTGCCAAGCGATCACTTCCGGCGCTTGCTCGATGGCGTGCAGCGCGCGCCGAACCGGCAGGCTGCGGAAGCCTACGCGCGACATGTGGATCAGCTCCTCGCGCACCACCACTACTACACCGCCGACGAGTGGCGTGTGTTGCTTGCCGGCGTGGGAATACGCCTGACGCTGATCCACTACTACGTGGCGCCGCGCGCCGTGCAGCAATGGGATCGCATGAATCGCGCCATTGGCATCGGTCGGCGCTCGTTGTTCAACGCGCTCGCCTCACCGCGCCTGCGGATGCTGGGTCATCAGCCGCTCATGGCGCGCCTCGTGCACCGTTACTGGCTGCCGCGCTTGCGCCCGTTTTACGAGGAAGAGCCGCACGACGTTGGCGGGGGCATGCTCGTCGTCGGGCAGAAGCGATGAGCGCGTTGCCCTCACAGCACTGTGCATACGCCGCTCCACTCCAACTGACTCGTGTCGTGGTAGCCGAGCCGTTCCGCGAGGCGCACTGAGGCGAGGTTGTTGGGCGAGGTGAGGTAGAGCGGCGTGCGCCCAGCCTCCAGCACATGAGCGCTCACCGCGCTGACCACCGATTTGCCCAAGCCGCGCCCTCGGAACGCCTCCGCGACGCGCACGAAGACCTCCGCATATCGCGAAGACATCCACGACACGCCTGCTTCAGCAACAAGGCTGCCGTCACGGCTGCGGATGGAAGCGCGGAACAGCCCATCTGGCGTGCGCGAGGTTTGCACCAAGACGTTGACCACGGGGCGGAAGTCGTCAGCGTCGAGCGCGTAAATTGCATTCGGTTGATCGCTGCTCACCTGTGCGACGCGCCTCAAAGCTGCGCGCTGCTCGGGTAGAGCGCTGAACAAGTAAGCGCGCGGGCGCTGCAGCGCGCGGCGCAGCGCCTCGACCACCGCTTCCTCTTCGCCGCGAAACACCACCATGGGGCGGAACAGATCCATGCCTGTTTGGCACACTGCGACGAACGCGGAAGGAAAGCCCGGCGCTCGATAGACAAGCGTCAAGCGCGTGCGCGCAGCGTCGTGCTCAAGCGCGAAGTAATGCGCGACGGCGTCTTGCGGCGCTGTCGTGAGCAGCGGCGCGATCAGCGCGCGCTGCGCAGCGATGAGGTCGGCGTCGGTCATGGCTCACAAATGGGCGCAGGTGAAGCAGCAGTGTAGCCCAACTCACGCGTTGCGCTCATCGCATTGTGCAGGAATGACGTTGTTCCCAGCTCACCCAAGCCCGGGCGCGGGCAATATGGTCATCGCCGCCGCAGCCACGAGCGTGAACGCAGCAAACGCGCTCTCTACGGCGAGGCTGACGCGAAATCGCCGCGCAGCCTCCGCAGCGTGAGCAGCGCGCAACCGCCACAGGTTGAGCTGCGGGCTGACGACGAAGTGATGGAACGCCCCTAAGGCGAGCAGCACCGCCGAGCTGCCTAGTTTGACAAGCAGCGCCTGACCGTATGTCGTGCCGATCAACGCCGCAAAGCTGCCGACCAAAGCTGCGCTTTGGGCGATGCCCGTGAGCGCAGCAACCAGCACCGCAGCCACAGCAAGCGAGGAAAACGCGCTCACTGCCTCGGCAAGCCCCGCAAGCCGCGACTGATCGCGGAGTGCTGCAGGCAAGATCACGAGCGCCAAGTAGCCCACACCGCCTAGCCAAACAGCAGCGCTGACCAGATGCAACCAATCTGCGACCACGGCAGCCAGCCACTCCCTCTGCTGCGGCGCATTTCCTTGGAAGCTCTGAGTGAGCAACAGCGCTGCGACCAGCAATGCCCCCAGAGCAGTTCGTTGCCTAGACAAACTCGCCCACACGCCGATCAGCAGCGCTAGACGCGCCACTAGCCACACCCAGCGCCCATGCACAAGCACATCAAGCACAAAGGCAAGCAGAGACAGACCAACCGCTGCGTTGACCCAATGCGCGTGCTCGGCATGTGTTGCCCGATGCAGCGCACGCGACGCCTCGCGCCGTGCCATGAGCAGCGCACAGGTCGGCGCGCTCGCCAGCATCGCCAACGCTACTAACACTAGCCAACGCGCGGCAACGCCAGAAACTTCCATGCGCGCCTGATTGTTGTAGCACCTGAGCGCGCCTGTTAAGGGAGGCTGAAGAGCGCTTCAAAGCACATGGCACACGCTGATTTGATGCACGCCCTCTCCGACAACGAGACTGTTGCTCGCAAAGGCAGCCGAAATCAGAGAGGCACTGCTGAGCGCATGATCCTCCCGCCTTTGATGGAGATTGCTGCTCACCTGGAGAAGTTTGGCGCTCGCTATGACCCTATCTAGCGCTTCTGCGCTGTGCCAACCCACGGCAAGAAGGTTGAACACTGAGCCGCGGCAGTGTGTACATTGCACGCGATTGGATGCCGGCAAGCGCTAGGAGCATGATCACGCCAGCGAACACCGAGCGTGCGAAAGCGCCGCAAGGCAATATACTCCCCCGTGCAAGGCTCGCACCGATGTCAGGCGCGCCCCGGCAATCAAGCTCTGACCTCGCCAACAGGCTGCGCATCTTGGCGCTCCTCGCCGCGCCTGTCCACGACCCCGAACACCCAGACACCCCTCCAACGCCGCTCGACCTGCACTGGGAGTGGCACGAGCTCTGCCAAGCCGCACGCGAGAGCCAAATCCCTCTCTACCTCACCCGCCTGCAGCCCCCTACCCTAGACAAACTTCGCCCTCTCTCCTCGCGCTGAGACCCAGCAGCTCTTCCCCCACGTGCTGCACTTCAGCGGTCACGCTTGGAAGGGAGGGCTGCTGCTCGAAGACGAGTTCGGGCAGGCGCACAAAGCCACCACGGACGAAATCATCGCTGCCCTGGGAAGCTTGCCTCGTCCGCTGGATTTGGTTGTGCTCAACGGCTGCGAGAGCGCTGCCGACACCCACTCGGTGGCGCAGGCGCTGGTCAAGCAGAAAGCAGCGCGCCGTGGTTGGGCACACCCAGACTGTCCTCGACCCCGAGGCGGTGCGCTTCGCGGCTCGCCTCTACGCCGAGCTGACGGACGGTTACCCGCTGCGGGAGGCAGTCAGCCGCGCTCAACGGGCAGTCACCACGCACGAGGTGGTGTTGCTGGGCGATGATGCGCTTCGCTTCGAGCACCTCACTCGCAGCGAGCCGTGGATAGACGAGCGTCAGCCGCGCGGCAACCTGCCTGCGCGATCCAAGTTCTTCTTCGGTCGCGGGCGGGAGCTGGTCAGGCTGGCGCAGCGACTGGCGCAGCCGCCCTGCGTGGTCGTCCTTTCAGGCGCACCCGCTATCGGCAAGACCAGCTTAGCGCTAGAGGCAGCGAATCGCAATGCATGGCGTTTCCCGGGCGGGGTTGCATACGCGGCTTGCCCCGACGATGCTCCCAGCACGGCGGCTGATCTGTTCAACCAACTTGCTGAGGGGCTGCAGGTGCAGCCGCAGAGCTTTGCGCCCAAGGCGGTGAGCGCCGAGCTGGTTGCCTACGCACGGCTGCAGCCCACTCTGTTCGTGTTGGACAACGCGCACGCCTTGCCCGAGGGCGAGCTGGCGCAGGTGCAGCAGTTCCTGAGGCAGCTCGGCGGAGGGAGCGCGGCGATCATCGTGTCGCGCTTATCGCTACTGCTCGAGAAAGTGCCTGCGGCCGCGCCCCTGCTCGTCCATCAGGGAGTGGGCACTCAAGCTGCGACATACCAGGCGCTGTATCTGGCTAGGCAGAGGAACATCCCGCTGGAGACGAGCGAAGCTCAGGAGATTGCCGTTGCGAGCGATGGTCATCCGCGGCTGGTCGAGCTGCTGGTTGTGCATGCTGGGCGGCGCGACCTGCGCGCAGTGCTGGAGCAAGTGCGGGCGCGCCAGGGCGACTTCCAGGCGCAGTTGGAGAGGATCTACGCCTGGAGCGCCAAGCGGCTGGGAAAGCGGCATCGAGGTGCGTGGCAGGCGCTGCTGTTGTTCCCTGCGAACATCGCGCCAGAGATGCTGCTGCAGCGTGCGGCTACGCACGAGGGAGTGCAGGCGCTGCGCGAAGCGGCGCTGGCGGACTTTGACCCTGAGATTCAGGCGTGGCGCTGGCACGCCACAGTGAGCGAATATGCCCGCGGGCACTTTCCGCTGAGTGAGGATATGCGGCGGAAGCGCTGGGCAGAGTTACTGCCGACGTGGCGCGCGTGGGCGGCGCGGCTCTCGTCGGAGGATCGGCGAGCAGTGACGCAGCTCGAGGCGCAGGAGGGGAATCTACGAGCGATGTTGGCGGAGTGGCGATCGTTGCCCGAGGCAGGCATGCTTGAGCTAGTGCGGTCGCTTCATCGAGCGTTGCCTGCGCCTGACCGAACGCTGCGGCTACGGGCGTTCGAGGTGGAGGTGTATCGAGTGTGGGCTGCGCTTGCGAGCCAAGAGAAAGAGCGGGCAGAGGCGCTTTGGATGCTTGGCTGTGCCCTCGGTGCGGTCGGGCAGCGCGAGGCGGCGCTGCAGGCGACGCAGGAGGCAGTGAGCCTCTACCGCCAGCTTGCCCAAGCAAACCCGCAGGCGTTCCTGCCCGATTTGGCTGCAAGCCTCCACAACCTCGGCGCGAGGCTGTCCGAGGTCGGGCAGCGCGAGGCGGCGCTGAAGGCAGCGCTGGAGTCCGTGAGCATCCGCCGCCAGCTTGCTCGGGACAACCCGCGGGCGTTCCTGCCCCGCCTGATCCTGAGCCTCAGCATGCTGGTGCGCGTCCTAGAGCACTATCCTACGCAGGACGGCTGCGCTGCCCTCGCTGAGGGTTTGGCAGAAGCCCGCACGCTCGCCGCTGAACATGCCCTAGAGCATCTCGACCGCCTGGCGGAACTCCAGCAACGCTACCAGCGAGTCTGCGCTTAAGGAGCAGCGCCAGTGCCTCGCTCACGAAGGATTCAGCGCTTGCACTGCAAAGCGTAGGCGCGAAGAGGGCACGGGTTTGAACCGCGCCCTGACCGCCTTCCGTTCTTGGCTTTGTCCTAACACAGGTCTGAGCTTCAGATCGACTCTCGCGTCGGATCGAAAACAGCGCCAAGGAACAACGGCACATTCACGCGCCTGTCCTCAATTACAACGAGGAAGGGGCGATCCGCGCGCAGCACAAAGCGCTCTGTTTCGGGCATGAACGCCGTGATGCCCATCTCAACGGTCGTCGCGGCCGCCGCTTCGCTGCCTTGTTCGTTGACTTCAAGGAACGCCTCATGCCGCACGGCGTTAATGAACAACGGCTCATCCGCCATGTTGCGGAAGTCGGCGCGCTCGGGCGCAAAAGCGCGTTCGATGCCGAGCGCAACGAGCGCCTCGTTCAGGCCCGCTCGATAGCGTAGGCGGAAGCGCGGCAAAAACACGTCGCCTTCGCGCCGCACGAATTGCTGCGACCAGCTCTGCCACTGCGCAGCGTCTAGCGCGTTGATCAGCTCGCTGAGCGCGCGCCCCTCGTCGGGCACAAGCACAGTCATCCACATGTCGCCGCCCACGTAGGGCAAGCGCACCGCCTGAAAACCTTCGCCCCGCACATGCGCGAATTTGCCGCTTTGGAACATGAGCGGCACTTGCACTTGAGCACCGCTTGCGAGCGTGAAGGGCTGATCTTGTGTCGCTTTCTCGTCAAACGGCGTTTGCCAATCGCCCTTGAAGTAAATCGCAGCCACGAGCAGCATGACCACTTCCGCAGGCACCTGGTCCACAACTTGCGGAATGCGCCCGCGTGTGCGCTCGCTCACCCAGCGGTTGATCGCCCCGAGGGCAGCAGGGTCGTTAAAGTCCAAGGCCTCAGCGCGCGCGCCGAACACTTGCTGCACGCGCTCAAGGTAGCTGGACTTCGGCGTGAACCCTCGGCGCAGCCAGACCGAAGCTGCTGAGTCAAGCAAAAGCCCGGCTTGGTCGCGGGAGAGCAGCGACCTCAGCGCGAGGTAGTCGGCGTTGAGCTGATCGAGCGTGGCGGCTTCGCCGCCGAGCACGCGCAGCATCTCGGCGAGCGTTTCGCCACCGGCACCGTTGGCTGCCATCCCCAGCGCCAACGCAATGTTCGGCGGCGAGATGAACACGTTCTCGTTCGGCTTCTGCGCCGCAAGTTGACGGAGAAGGTTTATCCCAAACGCAAGATGCCCCTCACTGTGCTGCAGGCGCACAGGCTCAGCAGGCGTGGGCAGCGGCGCGTACTCAACCGAGCGAGGGGAGGTGTTTGGCGATAGTGTAGGTTGAAGTGTCGGCGGGGGCAGCGCGCAACTTGTCATTAGGACAATCGCTGCAATTTGAACAACGAGGTGGAGTGAGTGTCTTCGCATCATGCTCTTACGACGTGCCCGATTCTCTGAAAGTTCCCCGCAGCGCATGCCAGTGCTGGTTTACGATTGCCCCACATCATGCCCTGGCTGCAACGGCTGGCGTATCTGCCAGCGCTTGTCGCGTTAGCGACGGTGGCGCTGAAGGCGCTAGCTTGGCGCATCACTGGCTCGGTGGGTTTCCTCTCCGACGCGCTGGAGTCGTTGGTGAACGTCGTGAGCGGGCTGATCACGCTCACGTTCTTCAGTTGGGCAGCGCGCCCTCCTGACGAGGAACATGCCTATGGTCACACCAAAGCGGAGTACTTCGCTAGCGCGCTGGTGGGCGGTCTGATCCTCGTCGCTGCGGTTGGCATCGGGACGGCAGCAGTGCCGCGCTTCTTCGCGCCGCAGCCCATGCTGCAGATTGACCTTGGTCTGGGGCTGGTTGGCGCAGCAACCTTGCTCAACGCAGGAGCAGGCATCGTGCTCATTCAAGTAGGTCGGCGCGCTCACGCCATCGCCCTCGAGGCAGAAGGACAGCACTTGCTCACTGATGTTTGGACTTCGCTGGCGGTGCTAGTGGGCGTTGGGGCGGCAGCGTGGTTGGGCTGGCTGTGGCTTGACCCCGTTGTCGCGCTCGGCGTTGCCGCGCACATCGCCTGGGTTGGCGCGCGCCTGATCTACCGCTCGGCGAATGGTCTGCTCGACGCTGCGCTGCCGCCAGAGAAACTGAACGCAGTGCGCCGTGTGCTCGACGGATACGCACAGCAAGGCATCTCGTATCACGCGCTGCGCACACGTCAAGCTGCGCGCCGCTGTTTCATCTCAGTGCACGTGCTCGTGCCGGGGCACTGGAGCGTGCGCGAGGGGCACGCACTGCTGGAGCGCATCGAAGCCGACCTGCGCGCTGCAGTGCCCAACGCGACCGTGTTCACACACCTCGAACCGTTAGACGAAGCTTGCGCCTGGGAAGACCAAGGGCTAGACCGCACCAGCGCCAACAAAGCTACGCGGTGAGCTGCTCGAAACGAGCAATGAAGCGCTCAAGCACACCGAAAGCGCGCTCCAGCGGCTCGGGCTGCGTCATGTCCACTCCAGCAAGGCGCAACGCATCTAGCGGGTCGAGCGCGCCGCCGGACTTCAGGAAGGTGAGGTAGCGCTCAGCTGCCTCAGGCGTTCCGCTGAGGATCATGTCGGCAATCGCGTTCGCTGCGCTGATGCCCGATGCGTATTGCCACACGTAGTAGTCGGTGAAGAAGTGCACGAACTGCATCCACGTTACACCCACGCGCGGCTCATCGAGCCTCACGGCGTCGCCGTAACCGCGTCGGAACAGCTCCACCATTTTCTCGCTCATGGCGTCAGCCGTAAGCGCCCCGCCTTGCTCGACGGTGGTGTGCATCCAGTGCTCAAACTGCGCCAAGATCGGCATGAGGAAAAGGTAGCGGTGGAAGTTGTCTATTGCTTCCTGCACTACGGCGATCTCGAACTCGCGCCCACGCTGAAGCGAGAGCAGATGCGCGCGCACTAAGGCTTGATTGCAGTTGGAAGCTACCTCCGCCGCGAAGATGGTGTACTCGGCATAGAGGTAGGGCTGGTTTTGCCAGCTTAGCAGCGTGTGCATCGAGTGACCAATCTCGTGCGCGAGCGTGCTCAAGCCGCTCAAGCCGTGGTCGTCGTAGTTCATGAAGATGAACGGCTTTGTGCCGTATGCACCGGAGGAGTAGGCGCCGTCGCGCTTGCCGAGATTGGGGTACACGTCCACCCATCGCTCGCTGGTCAGCCCGGCGCGCACTGTCTCGACGTAATCCGCGCCAAGCGGGCGCAGCCCTTCGACGATCCACTGCACGGCTTGCGCGTATGGCACACGCGGCGGCTTCGCAAGCGGCGCAAAGATGTCGCACACCTCCATCTTGTCCAAATTGAGCGCCCGCCGGCGCGCGTCCCAGTAGCGATGCCACAACCCGATATGGCGGTTGCAGGCGTCAATCACGTTGTGGTACACCGCCGTGGGAATGTTGCTCGGATGCAGCGCCGCCTCGAGCACACTGTTAAAGCGGTGCACGCGCGCGCGCAACACGCTCGCCTTCACCTTGGCTGCCATGATCTCGGCGAAGGTGTTGGCGTGGGCAAGGTAGGCGTCGGCGTAGCGCTCCCACGCGCTCTTGCGCAAGGCGCGATCGGGGCTGCTAAGCAAAGCTTCGATGTTGCCCTGTGCCACAGGCACACGCCGACCGCTGCGCGTGCGCGCCTTGGCAAACTTCAAATCGGCGTTCGCGAGCACAGTGTAAATGCCGTAAGGCGCAGCGAACACCTCGCCCGCTTGCGCCATCACTGCTTCCACCTCGGCGGAGCGGACATGCGGCTTGCTGCGTTGTATTTCGTCGTAGAAGCGCTGATAGCGCGCAAGCTCTGAGACTTGCTCAACGAACGCGCGAAAGCGCTCCGACTCGAGCGTCAGCAGCTCAGGACGCACGAAAGCGTTGGCGGCAGCAAAGCGCGCATGTATGCTGCGCGCACGACTGACGCGCGCGCTGGCTTCTTGGTTAGTGGTGTCCACATCAAAAGCGCGCTCGGCGTAGTTGTAGAGCTTGTCATACTCTGGCGCCAGCGCTTCGTAGTGCTGCAGGTATGCCAACAGCGTGTGAGGGGATTCAGTCAACCGCCCGGCGTACTGCTCGAACGACGAGAGCTGCGCTTCTAGATGCTGAAACGCGCGCTCCCAATCGTCAGGTGTGGCGTAAAGGCTCTCGAGGTCCCACGTGAACGCGCGCGGCACATCGCTGCGCTTGGGCAGTGCTTTTGCCATGCAGTGATTATCGCCGCTTCACGTCGCAAGGCGCACAACCTCGAACACGTTGTGCACGCGCCGCAAGGCGTTGAGCAAGTCGGTGATGAACTTGGGATGGGGCAGCTCAACGCGCACTTCGACGTGCACGTCGCCGCGCTTTGCGTTGCGCTGCGGGGTGTGGATATTGGTGATGTTGCCTTTGTGGCTGGCGATCACGCTTGCGATGTCGGCAACCAAGCCAGGGCGATCCGCCGCGACCACGCGCACGGAAACCGCGCACGCGCTGCGCACGTCCTCCTCGCTGGCGAAGACCACTTCCACAAGACGCTCCGGCTCAAGGTTAGCGACGTTGCGACAGGCGCGCTTGTGCACAGTGACGCCTTGCCCGCGCGTGACGTAGCCGACCACATCATCGTTGGGCTGCGGGTTGCAACACTTCGCCACACGACAGACAGAATCGGGCACACCCTTGACGATGAAACGCCCTTTGCGCTCGGCGCTGTGCTTCGGAGACTGCACGCGCAGCTCTTCAACAGCGAGGGTTTGCCCCTCTTGCTGAGCTTGCTGCTCGCGGCGCTGGCGCTCGCGACGGCGCTCTTCCTCCATGATGCGCGAGGCAATGCTGTTTTGCGTGATGTGCCCAAGCCCAACGCGCTCGAGGAAGTTCTCCAAAGTGCGACCGTCGCTTTCTTCCTCGGGGCGCACGTAAAGGCGATACACGTCTTCGAGCTTCATCCAGTGCGCCACGCCGAGGCGCTTCAGCTCGCGCTCAACAATCTCGCGCCCCGCGCGGATGTTCTGCTCGCGGTCTTGGCGACGGAACCATTGGCGAATCTTGTGGCGCGCGGCGCTGGTGAACACGTAGGCTGTGTCGTGAACCCACTCGCGGCGCGGCGTCGCGCTGGGGTGAGTGATGATCTCAACCACATCGCCGTTCTGCAGCTTGTAGTTCAGCGGCACCATCCGCCCATTGACTTTCGCCCCGCGGCAGTGGTCGCCGATCTCAGTGTGGATGCGATAGGCGAAGTCGATCACCGTCGACCCCAGCGGCAACTCGATCAACTTGCCCTTCGGCGTGAAGCAGAAAACCGTCTCGCGCAGATGGTCGGTGCGCACTGCCTCCACGAAGTCCACTGCGCTCTCCGTCTCATTGCCCAGCGTGCGCAACGACTCGCGCAACCGCTCGATGTACTCGCGGTACTCTTTGCTGATGAAGCGGCTGTCGTCCTTGTAGAGCCAGTGGGCAGCTACGCCATGCTCGGCGGTGAGGTGCATGGTGCGCGTGCGAATTTGCACCTCGAGCGTGCGCCCCTCTTCGTCGATGACCGCCGTGTGTATGCTCTGGTAATGGTTGTCCTTGGGATGGCTAATGTAGTCGTTGAACTCGCCGGGAATTTGGCGCCATAGGCGATGCACGATGCCCAGCACTACATAGCATAAGTGCACCGCCGGGTGTGACTTGGGCTGCGTTGGCGGCTTGTCTCCGCCCTCAGCGTTGCCGTTCGCTGGCGGCGCAACAGCGTCGTCCTCGACAATGACGCGAATGGCGTGGGTGTCGCGGATCTTGTCGAAGGACAAGTTCTTGCGCTGCATCTTGCGCCAAATGCTGTAGATGTGCTTGGCGCGCCCAGTGATCTCGACGTTCGTGATGCCCTCCTCGGCAAGCGCCGCGCGGAGTTGCGCGATGTAGCGTTGGATGCGCGCCTCGCGCTCAGCCTCGCCCTCAGCGAGCATTTGCTTGAGGTAGGCATACTGCTCAGGGTAGGCGTAGCGGAAGCCAAGCTCTTCCAACTCCTGCTTCCACTTCCATAAGCCGAGGCGATTTGCCAGCGGAGCGTAGAGGTCTAACGTCTCACGCGCGATGCGCCGCTGCTTCTCGGGCGGCATAGTGTCCAGCGTGCGCATGTTGTGCAGGCGATCGGCAAGCTTGATCAGCACCACGCGCAAGTCGTTCGCCAGCCCCAACAGCATCTTGCGCAACGACTCCGCCTCGCGCTGCGTGCGGTAAGGCGCGCTTTCGGTCTCCTCCGTTTCGGAGGCGGCGAGCGGCGCTTTAACGTTGGCGATCTCCGCGCGGCTGATCTTGGTCAACGCATCCACCAGCTCAGCGACCTTTTCGCCAAACTGGTTGCGGATTTCAGGGAGTGTGACGGTCGTGTCCTCGACGACATCGTGGAGCAGGGCTGCAGCAATGGCGGGCGCATCCAGACCGTATTCCGCAAGAATGCCGGCAACGGCGAGGGGGTGTGTGATGTATGGCTCGCCCGAGGCGCGGGTTTGGTTGCGGTGAGCGGCTTCAGCGAGCTGATAGGCGCGTGTGATCAGCGCAATATCCTCTTCCTTGCTGCAGCGTTGCTGCACAAGGTGCAACAATTCCTGCAGGCTCTTAACAGAGGTACGCCCTGCCTGCTCTTCCATCACGTGCGCTGATCCAAACGTGTAGCGCCATAGGCTACTTAGTTTAATTTTAACACTAAGTATGCACGCACGCCAGCAGGGTAAGCGCCCGCTTAGGGGTGCGCCAAAGCAGTGAAGTCTCTCGAAGCGAGCCGACCGCGTCCGCGATGCGCAGCCGCTCAGGGCACAAGCCCTGTTAAGCCCCCACTACAATCGGCGATCATGCTGCGCTTCCTCACGGCTGGCGAATCACACGGGCCTTCGCTCACTGCGATTCTCGAGGGCATGCCAGCCGGCGTGCCGCTCACCCCGAGCGAGATTGATCACGACCTAGCGCGCCGGCAGCGCGGCTTCGGCAGCGGCGCGCGCATGAAGATCGAGCGCGATCGCGTGCGCATCACCGCCGGCGTGATGAACGGGCGCACCACCGGCGCGCCCATCGCTTTCGTCGTCGAAAACCTCGACTACGCCAAGTGGAAAGAACGCGACATCCCGCCCATGACCATCCCACGCCCTGGACATGCTGACCTCACTGGCGCGGTGAAGTATGGCTACCGCGAGCTGCGCCTAGCGTTAGAGCGCGCCTCGGCGCGCGAGACGACCATGCGCGTGGCGGTTGGGGCAGCATGCCGCGCGCTGCTGCGCGCTTTTGGCATTGAGGTCGTCGGCTATGTGGTGAGCATCGGCGCAGTGAGCGTGCCAAACCACACCAGCTCGCCCGATCCAGAAGTGTATCGCCAGCGCTTCGCCCAAGCCGAGGCAAGCGATATGCGCTGCTACGACCCCGAGACAGCGGAACAAATGCGCGCCCACATCCGCGCAGCCATGGAAGCTCGCGACACGCTGGGCGGCGTAATCGAAGTTGCTGCGCTCAACGTCCCGCCGGGGCTGGGCAGCCACGTGCATTGGGATCGGCGGCTGAGCGCGCGCCTAGCCCAGGCTGCGATGAGCGTGCACGCTGTGAAAGGGGTCGAGATCGGCGATGGGTTTGCGGAGGCGCGCGTCTTCGGCACCCAGGCGCAGGACGCGCTCTACCTCGACGGCGATGTGATCCGCCAACGCACCAACCACGCCGGCGGCATCGAAGGCGGCATCACCAACGGCGCGCCGATCGTGCTGCGCGCTGCGCTCAAGCCGATCGCCACCACGCTGAACCCTTTGGACTCCGTGGACTTGGCGACTGGGCAGGCAGTGAAGACACAATACGAGCGCAGCGACTTCTGCCAAGTGCCGCGCGCCGTGCCCATCCTCGAGGCGATGGTGTGCTTCGTGCTCGCCGATGCGCTGCTCGAGAAACTCGGTGGCGACTCTCTCGAGGAGATGCTACCGCGCTTTCAAGCGCTGCGCCGACTGCGCCTGCGCGATCTACCTATGGACAACCAGCCGTGGCGCTTCGGCTACGCAGATTAGCCAATGACTCAGCGCCGCTCACGTCGCGCGCGAGAGATGCATGGGCATGATGAGGTGCAGGAATTGATCGTCGCCGACGGCGCGCAGCATTGCTGGGCTGGTCGGCGTGGTCATCTCCAACGCCACCTGCGGCGCATCCACAGCGTTCAGCGCCTCGATCAGAAAACGCACGTTGAAGCCGATCTCGATGCTTGAGCCGCTGACCGCTGCCTCCAGCTCGGTGACGTTCTCACCACTTTCGGCAGCGCGCGCGCTCACCAGCATGCGCCCCGGACCAAGCTCGTCGCTTGCCTTGATGCTCAAGCGCACTGCGTCAGCCGATTCGCGCGCGAAGACGCTGGCTTGGCGACACGCCTTGAGGAATTCAGCCGTGTTCACCACCACGCGCGTGTCCCACTTGCGGGGAATGATGGACTCGTAGGGCGGGAACTTCTGATCAATCAATTGCGCCACGACGTCCACGCTCTCCATGTGGAAGAGCACCTGACCGTGCGAAGGGGTGACGCTGATCGCCACGGGCTTTTCTTGCTCACCGAGCGCGCGCGCAACTTCGGTGAGCGCCTTCGCCGGGATCAACAACGAGAGCGGCCCTTCTGCGGCAACTGGCGCGTGCAGCGCATCCTTGCGCAAGCTGAGGCGGAAACCGTCCGTTGCGACCATGGTGATTTGCTGATCCTCAAGCTTGGTGAGCACGCCAGTGAGATTGGGTCGCGCCTCGTCGGTTGTCGCTGCGAACGCCACTTGGGCGATGAGCTTCTTCAACACACTTGGGCTGACCAGCGCGGCTGAGGCGGCGTCGAAGGTAGGGATGATGGGGAACTCTTGCGCGTCAATGCCTTTGATGCTGGCATCAGTGTGACCGCCGCGCACGCGCAAGGCTTGAGTGCGCACGTTCAACTCAAGCTCGACCTGATCAGGCGGCAACAGCGACACTAACTCGCTGAGCACCCGCGCCGGCACGGTCACCGCGCCTTCGCTTTCAACCTTGGCGCCGATCCAGCAGCTAATCCCGAGCTCGAGGTTCGTCGCGGCGACCTTCAGGCGACCGTTGTCGGTTGCCAGCAGCACGTGCGTGAGCACTGGCAACGTCGCAGTGCGCGGAGCGACAGCTCGTCCTGCCAAGCTGAGCGCGCGCGCGAGGTTCTCTTGCAGGCAGGTTACCTTCATGCCGCCTTCCTTGGAGTGCCGTGTGGATTCGAAGCCGGCTGGCGATTATACCGACGCGCTCGTCTTGCGAGCCCTTGCCTACATGGATTAACATTGAGACAACGCCGCGAGGAGCATAAGCGCCATCCGCATGAACGACTCAACCCACAGCGTTCTCAAGCGTCTTGCCAAACATCTCGAAGGCTCGCCGATCACCTTCGACCGCTTGCGCGTCTTGTTCGGCGAGGTGCTGCTCTGGAACGTCGAGCACGGCTCGCAACGTCTGGACGTGGACGCGCCGCTGCAGCAAACAGTCACGCTGGAGCGCATCGCCGAAGCCGGTGGCGTGCGTGTCTTCGCGCTGCAACTGGATCGGCTGCCCAACCTCACCACGCGCCGCGCGATCTTCCGCAAGCTGCGCCCTGTTGCCGAGGAGCATCTCGTGGTGTACCTCGACAAGCAAGGCGACCAAGCGCTGTTCGTGCGCCCGCAGCCGCGCTACCACGATGCAAACGCTCCCACCGAGCTGCGCACCCTGCCCTACGAACGCAACGCGCCAGCGCGCACCACATTGGAGCAGCTCGGAAAACTTAGCCTGCCGCACGATGCAGAACCTAGCTTGAGCCAAGTGCGGCAGTGCCTCGACGAAGCCTTCAAGGTAGAGGCTGTCACCGAGCGCTTCTTCGAAGACTACAAGCGCGTCTTCGAGGCGCTCCAAGCGGAGCTTCACGAACAGACCAAAGACGCGCGTTGGGCGCACGATTACGCGCTTCAGCTCCTCAACCGCCTCTTGTTCCTCTACTTCATCCAGCGCAAGCGCTACGCCGATGGCGGCTATTGGCTCGGGAACGACCGCCACTTCGTGCGCCACTTCTGGAAGAGCTACCGAGAGCAAGCGTTCGGCAAGGACGCTTTCTTCAGGAAGTGGCTGCAAGTGCTGTTCTTTGAAGCGTTCAATCGGCGCTTTCAAGCTGGCAGCAGCGCGCACGCGCACTTCCCGCCACACATCCGCGAGGCGCTGGCGCACATGCCGTATCTCAACGGCGGGCTGTTCACCGAGAACCATCTCGACACCAAACACAGCAGCCGCTTCAACATCCCCGACGCTTTCTTCGAGCAGCTCTTCGATGCGTTCAACGACAGCACGCCGGGCTTCTTGGAGCGCTACAACTTCACCGTGAGTGAATCCACGCCGTTGGACGTAGAAGTCGCAGTGGACCCCGAGATGCTCGGCAAGGTGTACGAGAGCTTGGTTAACCTCACCGAGCGCGGGCGCGCTGTTGACGACCAACGCGGGCGCGCGGGCATCTTCTACACGCCGCGCGTGGAGATAGACCTGATGTGCCGCTTAGCGCTTGTGGACGCGCTGGCGAATCGCCTCGACGTATCACGCGACTTGCTCTACGAGTGGGTCTTCGCCGTCGAGCCAGACCAAAAACAAGAAGCCGACCAGCGCATCACAGAGCGAAATCTCTGGTCAGCGCTCGACGCAGCCGTGCGCAGCCTCACCATCTGCGACCCCGCTTGCGGCAGCGGCGCGTTCCTCGTCGGCATGCTGCAAGTGTTGGACGACCTCCAAGCGCGCTGCGCCTACGCCCTTGGGCGCGAGGAGACGCCCTACGACCGCCGACGGCGCATCATCGGCGAGCAGCTCTACGGCGTGGACGCGATGGACTGGGCTGTGCACGTTGCTGAGTTGCGCTTGTGGCTCCAGCTCACCGTCGAGACCGAGCTGAGCCAGCCCGAGGCGCAGCTTAAGCCGCTGCTGCCCAACCTCTCATTTAAGCTGCGCCAGGGCGACAGCCTCGTGCAAGAAGTCGGCGATGTGCTCTTCGGGCTGCGCCGCAGCGCCGTGAACCTGCCGCCCAACCTGCAAGGCCGCATCACGCAACTCAAGGCAGACAAGTTGCGCTTCTACCAGGGCAGCTCCAGCATGAGCGAGTCGGCGTTGCGACACGCAGAAGTCAAGCTGTTCCATGACATCCTGCAACATCGGATCAAGGCGCTCGGCGACGCGTTGAAGGACAAGCGCCGCGCGCTCGCAAACCTGCCCGGCGCGCAGCTCAGCATCGGTGTAGGCGGCGTCGGCGACCATGACGGCGCTGCTGATAAGCACGAGGCGCTCGCTGCAGAAATCGCCACGCTCGAAGCAGAGCACGAACGCCTGCGACAAGCGCAGCGCGCGCTCAACGCTGCTGGAGGCAACCCCCCGTTCGTGTGGGACATCGCCTTCGTGGAAATCTTCGGAGGTCAAGCGCAAGGCTTCGACATCGTGATCGGCAACCCGCCCTACGTGCGCAAGCAGATGATAGCTCCACCCAGCCTGAGCCCAGAAGAGTTTGGCGGAGAAGGCTCACGTGAATGGGAGCAGCAGAAACAAAACTACCGCGAGAAGCTTCAACAACTAGCAGTGAGAACTGGCTTGTCGAGCAATGGACGAAGCATAAGCGGCTGGGCGGACCTATACGTCTACTTCTACGCTGCTTCCCTGCGATTGCTCGGACCGAAAGGCACGCTGTGCTTTATCACTTCCAACTCGTGGCTCGATGTGGGCTACGGGCGTGACTTGCAAGCGTTTTTGTTGCAGCAAGGGCGACTCAGGATGGTCATAGACAACAGCGCTGAGCGCTCGTTTAGCCGGGCTGAGGTTAACACTGTTATTGCGCTAGTTGGCAACAGTGCGTGTCACGACAAGGATGACTTCGTGCGTTTCATTCTGTTCAAGCATCCCTTCATCGAGGTGCCGCTTGGCGAGGTCTTCAAAGCTGCAGACAACACTTGCGTCCCAATAACATGCGCGGACTGTTGCATTCTACCTGTATCTCGTAGTGAGCTCTGGAATCAGGGGTTATCGCAGCGAGATAGCAAGCGTATAGGAGCAAGTCTCGCCTTTCATGAGAAGCAACGCTATGAAGGCAGCAAGTGGGGTAAGTACCTGCGCGCATCAAATGTCTTCCACTTACTGATGGCTCACACGCAGATGATCCCCGTCAGACAGATCGCAGTAGCCCGTCTCGGGGTGACTACTGGTGCGAACGACTTCTTCTTCGTGAAACGGCTTTCGCCAGGACTCTACTTGACCACAGCATTCGGAGAGCCACGAGAAGTCGAGCTGCCAGACTCCCACTTATTGCCTGTGATGCGCTCCGTCAACGAATGCAAGCGATACAGCTTCCGCGCAGAAGATGCTGCTTACTGGGTGCTAATCGCTGATCGCACCTGCAGGGATCGACTTGTGCGAGACTATATCCAAGCAGCCGAGAAAGCGGGTATTCATCGCCGTCCATTCTTCAGGGGACGGCGCCACTGGTATGAGCTGGGAGAATTGCTGCGTAGCAGAGTGGTTGTGCCTGAGATTGTGTATCGGCGCTATTTCTTCGCTTGGAATCTTGATAGTTGTGCGCTGAACAAGAACTTCTACGGGTATCAAACAGAGATTGACGAGCGAGTGCTGTTCGGATTGCTTAACTTCTCATTCTCATTCTTGTATTTCGAGTTGACTGGACGCAAGCCTGGTGCTGGCGCGTCAGGGATCAACGTCAGCATCGCTAACGAGCTGCCGATTGTTACCCCAAGTAGCCTAGGCAAGAAGCGCACAGCAGCGCTCATCGAGGCAGTTGAGCAAATGCAATGCCGTGTCATTTACGATCTCGACGAGGAGTTGCAGCAGGCGGACCGACAAGTGCTAGATACGGTGCTACTCGATGCTCTAGGCTTAACGCAGTCTGCACGGGACGACTTATACGCTGAGCTGTCTGCTCTCGTGCGGGCACGCATTAGCAAAGCGCACTCAACTTGACCGAAACAGTCAAAAAATGATTGACCTAGCAGACTTACAGAACACCGCTCGAATTGCTTACGAGAGCTATAAGCAGAATCCTCAAGCGGCAGTGCGCAGCAGTAGCTTTATCAGAGCTTTCCACGATTGGTGCATTCGCGAGCTGCTTCGCACAGATCTGCCGCCGACCCGAAGAGTCCAAAACCTGCACCTCGAACGCACCCGCGATATTGATGTCGTGCCTGCCGAGAGCGCGCCGGCCCGAAGAGCACAAAACCTGCTCCTCGAACGCGAGGTCAACGTCCTAGGAGGCTATGTAGACAAGACACTCGATCTCGCACTGTGGTCAGAGACTAGCGGTCCACTATTGGCGCTCTCGGTTAAGAGCCAGATGTCCAGTATTTCGGCGAACGCCAGAAATCGCTTCGAGGAATACTTTGCGGACGCAGCTAACTTGCACACGCGTTTCCCCATGCTGGCTTTCGGATTCCTGTTGATCCTGCCATACGAGACAGCAAGTGGCGAGCAAGTAATTGATCAGAGCGGGCAGCCTACACCTCTTGCCTGGCGCGTGCTTCGGTTGCTACAAGGCGTGTCAGGGCGCATTGACCCTGAGTCGCAAGTTGGTCACTACGAGGAGACTGCGCTGCTCTTGGTGGACTTCAACGCGACACCTGTGCAGATACACCCGAGCTTTCCAGACAGCCAGAGTGGCTTGCGGATTGAGAATTTCTTCGACCGACTGGTGTCGAGGTTCTGGCAGCGCAACCCAACACTGCGCCGAGACAGCAAATGACAGTCTTGCCACGAAGAAGCACACCTCGCATCATGGATATGTTTGGAGTTTGGAGCATTCTCTGCTGGCTACGCACTTGCGACGCACTTGTCTCCAACGCAGGTAGTCTCACACGACCCTGGGCTATGCACGAGGCACACAATTCGCGCTGCGCACGCCCGCGCTGCCCATAATTGGCACTCGGGCATACGCTACGTGCTCCTGCTGTGCGCGTGACGCACTCAACTCGCCTGCGTACCCGCGCGAGGATGCACTATACGCCCACAACAGCTAGGGTGCCGCAAAGGCGCCCCCTACAACGCGCGCAATCCACAATGCACAATCCGCATACACGTGGCTCTTGTAGGAGCGCGCCGCGTGCGCTCACACTGCCTTCAGCTGTGGTTCCACAATCTCCGCTGTCAGATGTGAAACGCGCTTAAGAACTCTCAACCCAACACGCCCATGCCCACGATCATCGATAACGAACAGGTCAAGCTGCTCGACCAGCTCAATCAATTTGCCAACCGCGCCTATCAGTTCAAGGTGTGCATTGGCTTCCTCAACGTCAAAGGCTGGAGCGCTCTGGGAAACCTCGTGCGCTCGCTGCCGGCGAACCCAAGCGATCCGCCGTGCCGCGTGCTGCTCGGGATGATCCAGCCGGAGCATGGGGTTGACCCGGCGTCGTTTGAGCGCAAGTTGGCAGACGGCAGGCATCGGCGCGCTGTGCGGCAAGCGGTGATCGACGAAGCGCGCGCGCAGATCACCCGCGGCGTTCCCACCGCGCAGGCGCAAGCAGCGCTGCGGCTGCTCGCCGAGCAGATCCGTTGCGGCATCGTCCGCATCAAGCTTTACCTCTGCTACCCGCTCCATGCCAAGCTCTATCTGCTACGCCGCGACGACCCCATCACCCCGCTGATCGGCTACGTCGGCAGCAGCAACCTGACCTACGCTGGGCTGTATGAACAAGGCGAGCTGAACGTGGACGTCGTTGACCAAGACGCCGCGCGCAAGCTCGAGGCGTGGTTCGACCAGCGCTGGGAGGGCGACTGCGCAGTAGACATCTCCGAGGATTTGGTGGAGGCCGTTGAGCGCTCTTGGGCGAGTGAATCCACCGCGCAGATCCCCAGCTTGGCTTACCTCGTGTATCTCAAGGTCGCCTATCACCTCTCCGAAGACGCTCGCTTGGGCAAGCGCGAGTTCGAGCTGCCGGCTGACCTGCGAGAGGAGCTGATGGACTACCAGGTTGCAGCCGTCCAAACCGCGGCGCGGCTCGTGCAGCGCCACGGCGGCGTGCTCCTTGGCGATGTGGTCGGCTTGGGCAAGACGCTGATGGCGACAGCGCTGGCGCGCGTGCTGCACGAGATCGAACCGCGCTCGACCCTAGTGATTTGCCCGCCGAAGCTCCAACCCATGTGGGAGCGCTACCTCGATGAATATCTGCGGTGCGTTGGCGCGGACGCCAAAACGCTCTCGCTGGGTCGCGTCATCGAGGAGCTGCCACGGCTGCGGCGCTACCGCACGCTGATCATTGACGAAAGCCACAACCTCACCAACCGCAAGGCGCAACGCTACCAAGCCATTTACAACTACATCCAAGAGAACGACCCTCAGGTGATCTTGCTCACCGCCACGCCATACAACAAGCGCTTCACCGACCTCAGCAACCAGCTCCGCCTTTTCCTCGACGAGCAAAAAGAGCTGCCCAGCTTCCCGCAGCGCTACCTAGAGGAGCAAAAAGCGAAAGGTGTGAGCGAGCACATGATCGCTGCGCAACTTCAAGCGCCGCTGAACAGCCTACGCTGCTTCGAGCGGAGCGAGTTCCCCGAGGATTGGCGCGAGCTGCTGCGGCATTACATGGTGCGGCGCACGCGCGGCTACATCATCCGCAACTATGCGCAATTTGACGCGCAGCAGCGGCGCTACTTTGTGCTCGTCAACAACCGACGCTTTTACTTCCCCGAGCGCCAGCCGCGCACGATCAAAGTGCCGCTGAGCGGCACGCTCTACGACAGGCTCTACAGCGATGAGGTGCTCACCCTGATCGAGCAGCTCACCCTAGCGCGCTATGGGCTGGCGGCTTACGTGGACGCGCGCGCTCTAGAAAGCGCCCCGCGCGAGGTCAAACAGATCGCTGAAGACCTTGCGCGCGCTGGGCAGCGGTTGATTGGCTTCGCGCGCACCAGCTTGTTCAAGCGCTTGGAGTCGAGCGGGCGCGCCTTCCTGCTTTCGATCGAGCGCCAAATCCTGCGCAACGCCGTCGCGCTGCACGCGCTGGAGCAGGGCGCGCCGCTGCCCATCGGCAAGCAGGACATCGCGCGCTTCGATCCGACCTCTCAAGACACTGAAGCCGAGTTCGAGGACGAGGACACAGACCGCGCTGACATGACAGAGCGCGTTGACGAGCTTGACCTCGAAGCTCGAGCCACGCCAGAGGCGATCCTTGGCTCATTACGCCAGCGAGCTGGCGAGGTGTATCGCAGCTTGCAGGAGGAGTTTGAAGCGCGCTTCCGTTGGATGCCAACAGCGTACTTCAACCGCGACGCGCTGAGCCGCGCCCTAGAGCAGGACAACGCGATCCTCGCTCGCATCTTGCACCTTGCGCGCGCATGGCGCGATGACGAAGACCCCAAGTTCACGCACCTGCTTAGGTTAATCCAAGAAGAGCACGGGATGGACAAGGTGTTAGTGTTCACGCAGTTCGCCGACACTGCCGAGGCACTCGGTCGCTATCTGCGAAACCGCGGTGTGAACGACGTCGGCGTGGTCACTAGCGAAACTGACGACCCCAGTGCCCTCGTGCGCCGCTTCAGCCCAGACGCGAACGGCGGCTTGCAGAGCGGCGAAACCGAGCTGCGCGTGCTGATCACCACCGATACGCTCAGCGAGGGTCAAAATCTCCAAGACGCGCACATCGTGGTCAACTTTGACTTGCCTTGGGCAATCGTGCGCCTGATCCAGCGCGCAGGTCGCGTGGATCGCATTGGGCAGCGCCACTCCACCATCCTTGTGTATTCGTTTTTGCCAGCGGAAGGGATCGAGCGCGTCATCCGCCTGCGCCAATCGCTTTCGCGCCGCCTGCTGGAGAACCAACAGGTGATCGGCACAGACGAGACGTTCTTCGACGAAAAAGCTGCGCACACACTGAAGGAGCTATACACCGAGGAGGCGCATGTGCTCAGCGACGCCGAAGAGGACGATGAGGTTGACCTAACCAGCCGCGCGCTGGAGGTATGGCTCAGTGCGCCAGAGGAAATGCGCCAGCGCGCACAAGCGTTGCCGCCGCAGGTATACGTCACCCGCCGCAACGATACGGGTGGACCCGATGGCGCGATCATCTTCGCGCGCGTTGTGCGCGGCGCCGAGCACGAAGACCGCCTTGTGCGCGTGAGCACAAGTGGCGAGCGGTTGGAGCAATCGCTAGCAGAGGTGTTTGAAGCAATGCGCTGCGAGCCAGACACGCCCGCCCTCGAAAACCCGGACGTGTTCAAACACATGCATGCCGCCTACGAAGCACTCAAATCAGCAGAGACGAGCGCCACTTCGCAGGAGGGCGCGCTTGGGCCGACGCGCAGGTCGCGCCGCAAGCTATACCAGCGCTTGCGCAGGATCGCCGAAAATCAGCGAGCGTCGGCTGAGCTGCGCCAGAAGGCGCAGAGACTTGCCGATCGGCTTTACCGCTTCGCCCTGCAGGGCGAAGTGGAAGAACGCCTGCGGCGCGCGCTGCAACTTGAGATGGAAGATGCAGAGCTTGTGGAGCTGGTGAGCAGCCTAGACGATGAGCAAAAGCTGGTCGTCGAGAGCGAGCCGACCGAGGCGCGCATCGAGATTCTGTGCACGATGGGGTTGAAGACGCCCCAAGCGTAGAGCTGCGCTTGCAGCTCATCAATCGCCGCTCGTCTGTTGTCTCAAGCATGGCAGCGATGCGCCGCGCGAAAGCCGAGCAACACCTCAGCGCGCTTGCCGCTCAATAACGATGCAAAGTCAGGCAGCGCTGCGCGCACCTCTGCTTCGGGGTAGTAACGTTGGATGAGCTCGCGCGTGGGGATGTCGGCGCTGGTGTCCTCAGCGGTGATGAGCACCACGTGGTGGGTAGCAGGCGGCAGCGAGACCGTCGCCGCTAGGAAGCAGGCGCGCGCACAGTCCTCCAGGTGCACGTAGTGTGGCAGCGGCGAGTGCTCCCATGGCTCAATGGGGCGCGGCAGATCCGCCCACATCTCCGGCGGCACCACCTCCGGCAAGCGCAAACTCACCGCGGTCAAGCGATGCTGGCGCGCGAAATACTCGGCGATCTGCTCGCCGAGAACTTTGGAGAGCGCATACTCGTTTTGTGGGTCGTTGGGATGCTCCTCGTCCACGGGGAAATAGCGGTACTGCGCGCGCCGCACCGTCGGGTAACTGTGAAACACTTGCACCGACGACGCCCAAACCACGCGCGGCACGCCGACCAGCACCGCCGCCATGCACACGTTGTAGGTGATCGCCACGTTGGTCATCAACGTCTGCGCGCCTGGGTATAGCAGCGCTGCCGAGACCGCGGCTAGGTTGATCACCGCATCAGCGCCGTGCAATACTTCGCAGCATTGTCCTAGGTCAGTGAGGTCAGCCGCCAAGTAGCCTCCTTCGCCATCGCCGCGCCCTACGTTATCCACTGCCAACACTTGCACGCCCTGTGCGGCAGCGTAACGCGCCACTGCTTGCCCGATTGTGCCTTTTGCCCCAGTAACAACGATCTTCATGACACATTCAAAAGCCCCGCCGCTTGGGCGGGGCTTCATGAGATTTGCAAGCCTGCGGACGAACGACTCACACTGCTTTCCCGTCGAGCATCTTTGCCTTGCGCGCGTCCAGCTCGGTGATGGCGTCGATCACGCCCAGCTCCTTCGCCTGCTCCGGCGTCAAGTACACGTCGCGGTCGGTGTACTTGAGCACCTGCTCCTCGGTCATGTTCGTGTGGCGCACGATGATCTTGTTGAGCATGTCCTTGATGCGCAGGATCTCGCGCGCTTGGATCTCGATATCGGTCGCCTGACCTTGGGCGCCGCCAATGGGCTGGTGCATGTGAATAGTGGCGTGCGGCAGGGCATAGCGCTTGCCCTTCGTGCCAGCAAGCAGCAGCAGCGTGCCGAAGCTTGCCGTCAGCCCAACCGCGAAGGTCGCTACCGGCGCAGCGATCATCTGCATCGTGTCGTAGATCGCCATGCCGGCATACACATAGCCGCCCGGCGAGTTGATGAAGAAGTTGATGTCCTTCTCGTTGTCCTCGCGATCAAGGAAGAGCAACTGCGCGACGATCAGGTTGGCGACCTGGTCGTTGATGGGCGTGCCAAGGAAGACGATGCGCTCTTTCAGCAGCAACGAGTAAATGTCGTAGACGCGCTCGCCACGACCCGTGGTCTCAATGACCATGGGGATCACATTGCGCGCCGCCTCGAACTGCGCCTTCAGGAAGGTGTCGGGTATAGGTAGCTTCGCCATTTGTTGGCACTCTACCAAGCAGGCATTAGCGTTGTGTTAGCTTTGCGCCGAGGCGACCGGCTCAGCAGGTTGCCCAGTTGGTGCTTGGGCAGACTCAAGCTCGCCACGAGCGATGCGCGCCATGTGCGCGAGCGCGCGCTCGTAGAGCATGCGCGCCCGAAGGTCAGCGCGCGCCTCGCTGCCAGGGGCGTAACGGCGACGCACATCGGCACGTTTCTCGCCGATCTGTGCAGCGAAGCGGCTGATCTCCTCAATGCTCTCCTCGAGCTCTGCCTCGCTCAACTGAATGCCCTCTTGGCGCACGAGCGCGCCGACCACCAACGCGCGGCGCAGGCGCCGCTCGGCAACGGGGCGCAACTCGGCGCGAATCTCTTCATCAGTGCGCTGGCTGACCTTCAGCCATTCCTCGTAGGGCAAGCCCTCCTGCTCCTGAATCTGCTGCTTATATTCTGCAAGCACCTGATTCAGTTCGTGGTCGAGCATGGCGGGCGGGAACTTCACCTCCGCCAGCGCGGTGAACGCCTCGAGGGCTTGGCGCTCATATTCGCTTTCAGCCTCGCGCTGCTTCATATCGCGCAGTTGCGCGCGCACGGCTGCGCGCAGCTCATCCAACGAGCTGTAAGCGCCCACTGCTTGCGCCAACGCATCATCCAACTCGGGCAGGATGTACTTGCTTACGCGACGCACCTCAACGCGCACGCGCATAGTGCGCGGCTGTGCTGCTTCAGCCTGCGGTTCGGTAGGTTGATCGGCTTCCGGCTCGCGCTCCGGCGCGGTCAACGTGCCTTCTTTCGTCTCACCTGCTGCCATGCCTACCAGCATCGCCATGATCTGGGGCACGTAGCCCTGCTGCGCTTCGCCTTCTTTCGGCTGGTTAAGCAGCCACGGTCGGTCGTCGCGAGCCTCAAGCAAAAGTCGCGGCTTGTCCTCGCCCTCCTCAAGGCTGAAGACGGCAAAGGCAACTGCATCGCCCCATTCCGCCGTGCGCTCGACTGGCTCGAGCACAGCGTGACGGCGACGAATGTCCTCCAGCACTTCGGCGACTTCCTCCTCGCTCACAACAACCTCGGGGAAAGGCAGGCGGATAGAGCGGTAGTCCTTGAGATCCACCACCGGCTGTAGCGGCACGCGCACCACGAAACGCAGCGGGTCTTGGAGCGTGTCCTCCAGCACCCCGGCGGCGTAGGGGTTGATCCGCGCCTCCTCAAGCGCACGCGGATACAGCTCCTTGAGAAGCTGCTCATTTGCTTCAAGCGCGAGCACTTGGGGCCCACCGATAGCCTGTATCACCAAATGCGCAGGAGCGTGCCCAGGGCGAAACCCCGGAATGCGCACTTGCTTGTTGATTGCGCGCAGCACACGGTCGCGCGCTGCTTGGACGCTGGTCTCGTCGGGGATGATGGTGAGGCGTGCTTCGTGGGTGTCGAGGAATTCAACGTTTAAGTTCATGATCGCCAACATTGGGGATGGTGGGACTCGAACCCACACGCCTTTCGGCACACGATCCTAAGTCGTGCTCGGCTGCCAATTACGACACATCCCCGCATGCCCATATGATTATAGCCCGCCAATTTTTGAACATAACACAGGCTTTCACGATCTCGGCGTCTCTCACGGGGGAGCAGAATATAATTTTTGTGAATGGCAAGCATCTTAGACCGTTTTCTAGGTTTGTTCTCACTGGACTTGGGGATTGACCTAGGAACGGCAAACACGCTCGTCGCCGCGCGCGGCAAGGGGATCATCATCAACGAGCCCTCGTGGGTGGCGGTGGACCGCAAGACGCGCGAGATTAAGGCGGTCGGTGCGGAAGCGAAGGAAATGGTAGGGCGCACGCCTTCGCGCATCGTCGCCATCCGCCCCCTTCGCGATGGCGTGATTTCCGACTTTGAGATCACCGAGGCAATGCTGGAGTACTTCATCCACAAAGCCCACAGCCGCCTCCTCATCAATATCCCGCGCCCGCGCGTGCTCATCGGCATCCCTTCCGGCGTCACCGAGGTCGAGAAGCGCGCTGTGATCGACGCGGCGCGTGCGGCAGGCGCCCGCGAGGTGTACCTGATCGAAGAACCAATCGCGGCAGCGTTTGGTGCCGGCTTGCCCGTCACCGAGGCGCAAGGCTCAATGATCGTGGACATCGGCGGCGGCACCACGGAGGTGGCGGTGTTCTCACTCGGCGGCATCGTGATCAGCCGATCCCTGCGCGTTGCTGGCGACGAGATGGACGAGGACATCATCAACTACGCCCGTCAGAAGTACAACCTGCTCATCGGTGAGCGCATGGCGGAGCGCATCAAGATCGCCATTGGCTCGGCATTTCCTCTGCCCGAGGAGAAAACATTCACCATGCGCGGGCGCAACTTGGTCACCGGATTGCCCGAGTCGGTGGAGGTCTCGTCCATCGAGATCCGCGAAGCGCTTTCCAACTCAGTGAACACGATCGTTGAGATGGTGCGCAACACGCTGGACGAGACGCCGCCAGAACTGGTTGCCGACATCATGGACAACGGCATTTGCCTTGCCGGAGGCGGCGCGCTTCTGCAAGGCTTAGCCGACCGCATCGCCGACGAGACCAACATCTACACGTGGGTCGCTGAAGACCCGCTCTCCTGCGTGGCGCGCGGCACAGAAGTTGTGCTCTCCGATCTCGACAACTTGCGCGAGGTGTTGGTGGGAATGGAGCGCAAGAGCACGTCACAAGCAGCGCTTGCCTCGCCCACCAGCTTGACGCGCGTCTCCTGAAATGCTCCCTCGCGATCGGCGCACTTCTCCGGGATTGCTTGCGTTGCTCATCGCGATCGGCGCCATCGCAGTGCTCGTTGCGCTGTTCACACGCGCCTCGATCGGCACAGGAGCGCTCTCGCCGCTCATCGCGCCCATCCAGCAAGCACTCACCCAGATTGGGCGCTTCGTCAGCAGTGTGGTGGGGCTATCTGGCGAGCTTGCCGATCTGCGCACGCGCAACGCTGTGCTGCAGCGGCAGGTGGACGCGCTTGCTGCTGAAGTGATGCGCTTGCGAGCGCTTCAAACGGAGGTCGAGCAGTATCGCAAATTGTTGAAATTCGCCGCGGAGAACCCAGCCTACGGGCTGCGCGGCGCCGACGTGATCGGCATGCACGACCCGCTGCTCTGCCCCACGCCCTCGCCAGAAGCGCAACACACATGCGCTATGGCGATCGCGGGAGAGCCAAGCCCCTTCGTGCGCTATCTCACCATCAACGCAGGCGCACGTCACGGGATCAAGGTGGGCATGCCAGTTGTGAGCGCTGGCGGCGCGCTGGTGGGTCGCATCGCGCTCGTCAACGAGACCACAGCGCAGGTCCAGCTCATCACTGACCCAGCCTCCTTTGTCAACGTGCGCACCATGGAGACGGGTACAGCCGGCACCGTAGTAGGAGACGAGAGCGGCCGGCTGCTGTTGCGCGATGTACTCCCTGCTGAGCCGGTCAACGTGGGCGATACACTTATCACCAGCGGCCTGGGAGGCTTGTTGCCGGCAGGGCTGCCAGTTGGGACAGTGGTGGAGATCACTAGCTCCGAGGTGGAGCTGCAGCAGGTCGCATGGGTGCGTCCTAGCGTGGACTTCTCGCGTCTCGAGCAGGTGCTTGTGCTGCAGTGGTCGCCGCCCACCCTCCCTACTGTCTCAGCGCCGGCTGGTGCCACGCGCTGAAGTCATAGATGTGGACGCCTGCAACAGCGCCGAAGATCGTTGGCGTCGTGCTCGCGCTCCTGCTTGCGCCTCTTGTCCACGCGCAGCAACCCGCGCCCACTCCCGCTGCGCGCCGCCCAACCCCTACGCCACAGCCACGCGTGATGGTAGCACTGGTGTTCGGTCAATCGAACGCCGGCAATTGGGGCGAGACACGCCACCGCGCCCACCCGCGCGTGCGCGTATTTTTCCGCGGGCGATGGTCACCTGCCGCTGACCCCTTGCCCGGCGCAGACGGCGCGGGCGGCAGCGTTTGGACGCGTCTCGGAGACAAGATCATCGCTGCAGGTTTGTACGACCGCGTCGTTTTTGTGCCCGCCGCCATCGGCGGCACCGAGATCGCCAAGTGGGCACCCGGCGGGTTGTTGCACGAAGACTTGTTGCGCAACATTCGCACAGCGCAACGCGCCGGCTTGCGCTTCACGCATTTGCTCTGGCACCAAGGCGAAAGCGACGCCGTCCTCGACACCGACAGCGAGCACTACCGTCGCCTGTTCCTAGCAATGCTCGCCTCCATTCGCAAGCTCGGCGTGGACGCGCCCGTTTTCGTGGCGCGTGCCACGCGCT
Organism: Thermoflexales bacterium; assembly: GCA_025057935.1. Classification (GTDB taxonomy): domain Bacteria; phylum Chloroflexota; class Anaerolineae; order J036; family Brachytrichaceae; genus DRWP01. The sequence goes on along the minus strand of JANWUW010000088.1, from coordinate 28,540 downwards.
GCGGTATGTACCCACCCAATGAGAAGATCCGCGCAGCGCAAGCTGCGCTCATCGACCCTGCGCTTGGCATTTACGCAGGACCAGACACCGACCAGCTCGGAGATGAGCATCGCTACGACGGCTGCCACTTCTCTGCAGCGGGACTGGAGCGTCATGCCGAGCTTTGGCTGGAAGTGCTGAGCACCTACGAGCGAGCGAAGCTCAGCGCGCCATGAAGCGCGCCCGGTCGCCTTACTTAGACCAATCCACCGCAAGCTGCTTGCGACCGCGCAGCGCCTTCTCGACTGCCATCGCAGCGATTGCGCCCTCGGCAGCGGCAACAACAGCTTGCTTCACATGATTGCACAACACATCGCCCACGGCGTACACGCCTGGCAGCGCAGTGCGAAATTCAGCATCCACGCTGAGACAGCCCGTCTCAGTAAGTGGCAGTTGACCGCCTAGGAAATCAGTGATGGGCACGTTGCCTTGCAGGTAGATGAACGCGCCACTCACTGGCACAGTGATCACGCCCTCGCCGCGCAGCGCCACGCGCACAGCCTCGACGTGCTCCTTGCCGATGATCTCGACTACTGCAGCGCCGAGGTAAAGGCTCACGTTCGGTTGGGCTAGCAGCTCCTCTACGAGATGCTCTGGCGCCTTCAGCGCTGGCGTGGGGCAGAAGAAGTGCACGCGGCGCGCAAAGCGCGTGAGGAAGATCGCCTCTTCGACCGCCTCGTCGGTGTTGCCGGCAACAGCGACGTCTTGGTCGCGGAAGAAGGCACCGTCGCAAGTGGCGCAATAAGAGACCCCGTGCCCAAGCAACTCCTCTTCGCCCTTAATGCGCTGCTTCCGCCCCATCGCGCCTGTGGCGATGATCACAGCGCGCGCCGAGTAAGTGCCAGCGTTGGCGAAGATCAGCTTGGGATCGCCCTCAAGCTCCACCGCTTGAACTTTGTCTTGCACGAACACAGCATTGAAGCGCTGCGCCTGCTGGCGCATGCGCTGCAGCAACTCTGCGCCGCTGATCTCTTCGAGAATGCCCGGGTAGTTGGCGATTCGGCTGGTGATGCCTAGGGCGCCCGCAGTCAACCCTTTGTCGATCACCAGCGTCTTCAAATTAGCGCGGGCCAGATACAGCGCCGCTGTTGCGCCTGCTGGCCCGCCGCCGATGATCACCACGTCCCAGAGCGTTTCCGTCTCGGGAACTGGCGATGCTTCCATACGTCAATCGCGGACGATCGCGAGGATGTCGTTGTTGTCCATGATCAAGTAGGTCACGCCGTCGTGCTTGAACTCAGTGCCCGAGTATTTGGCGTAGAGCACCTTGTCGTTGACCTTTACCTTGATGTCCTCGGAGTCGCCAACCGCAAGCACGACGCCGATCTGCGGCTTCTCCTTCGCAGTCTCGGGAAGCACAAGCCCAGAGGGCGTGCGCATCTCCTGCTCAATGGGGCGGATCAACACGCGCGTGCCCAACGGTTGAATGTTTGGGGTCTGCTCCTTTACAGCGTTCGTCGCGGTAGATGTCTTGGCAGCCATTGCTTCGCGTCCTCCTTCTTTTTGCGGAAAATGCGGGCTAAGTGTACGCCCTGCGTGTTATTGGCGCATTAGCGGATGCCGAGCAGGGCGTTGATGCGTGCTTTGTCAAAGCCGACCACGATTTTGCCGCCGATGTCAATCACAGGCACACCAGTTTGCCCAGAGCGGCGCACCATGTCGCGCGCAGCGGCAGGGTCGCGGCTCACGTCCACCTCGGTGAAACGGATGCCTTTCTGCCGAAAGTATGCCTTCGCAGCGTTGCAAAACGCACACGTCGGCGTGGTGAAAATGATGACACGGGGCTGCGGTTTAGTCTCTGTCATGCCTTCCTCATCACCTCATGTGCACAAACGTCATCCATGTGGCTTAGATGCGGCAGCCGCTGCTAAGGTGACAAGGGGAAGCAACTCACTTTAGCGGACACATTATCACTCTGCCCCCGCCTTGAGATGTCAACGCCATTCCCGCAGAGGCGCGGAATCCCAAAGCGCAGCCTAGAAAAAAGGAACTCGGTGATGCATGCATCATTTCCGCTCCGCACGCAGCCTTGCGATCAGCGCTGAGCGAGCCGCTCCGGACAAGCGCGCAAGCAGCAAACTCGCTTAGAATCCACTGACTGGAATGAAGTTCGATTGGAACGGCGCATGGCCGATTCTCCTCGTCGTGCTGTTGTTTCTGGCGATCCCTGTCTCCACCCTGCCGGGGATGTTCGATGTTGGTTTTGCCCTCGTGATGTTGATTGGGGTGGTGCTCGCGATCGTGCTGGTGGGCGCCGTGCTGCAGCGTCAGCGGTCGTGAACGATCAGCGCCTAGCTGCGCAATTCGGGCGGCAAGAAGCTCGTATCGTTGACACGGCGCACCTCTACGAACGCGCAGGCGACCACAACCTCAGTGAGACTGGCGTTGTCGAAGCGGAACCACGTGGCTGACTCGGACGCAACGCTCAGCATGGCGCAAAACAGCACGTTGAGAAAGCCGCTGTGCGTGACCATCAACCAGTGTTCCTCGCGCGCGCAGGCCGCGCAGATCTCCTGCCATACGCGTTGCGCACGCGCATAGCGCTCCGCTTCCCCTTCGAAGGGGCGATTCCACCAGCCAGCCTCGGTAACTGAATCGGGCAAGACAAGGCGCGGAAAATATCGGGCGAAGAACGCTCGCGTTTGCCCACTGCGTGGCAGGCAAGCACCATCAGGTTCCTGCTGCATGTACATCCCGCCGAGCTCATGCATTTCTAACCAGCCAATGAGCGGCATGTTGAGCTGCTCCGCGATGCAATGTCCAGTTTGCACGGCGCGCAGCATCAAGCTGGAGAAGAGATGCGTGTAGCGGACGCCGTTACGTGCGAGGTGCGCTGCGAGGTGGCGAGCCTGCTGCCAGCCTAACGGGGTAAGCTCGGGATCATCCACGCGCGCTGCAGGTGTGCCGCCGCTGCTCCACAGCGCGTTGTTCACCGACTGCGCATGACGCACGAAAGTGACCTGCAAAGGCACGGCTTTGCTTCACTCGTCGGCGGAGAGCTGCACAAAGCGTTCAACGTTGAGCACAAAGACCGTTGCGCCCCCAATCTCCACCTCAATGGGCTGGGCAGCAAACATGCCGGCTGCTTCGCTAGCGATGTTCACCCACGCCGTGCGGCGCTGCGCAGTGCGCCGCAGGATGTTGAGCACGTCTTCGACGTGCTCATCTTGAACGCCGATCAGCAGCGTGGCGTTTTCACGGCGCAGCCAGCCGCCCTGTGTAGCGATGCGCGTGACGCGATAGCCGGCCGCGTTCAGCGCCTGGGTGACAGCTTGCAGATCGTCAGCCTGCACAACAGCAAGCACGAGTTTCATTGCCGCTCCTTCAGAGCTTGATCGAGGGCGAGAAGGATCGCCTCGCTCGGCGCGAGCGTGTAGTCGCCTTCTGCCCACACCGGTTCCACAACATGCACTCCCCAACTGCGCAGCGTGGCGACGGCAGCCCGTGCTGCTGGATGACGCCACAGCGGTTGATTCACCGACACCGCCACAACCACTGGCTGCCCAAAGCCGATCATCTCGGCGGTGATCGCGAGGGCAAGGTTATCTGCGACGCCGGCGGCAAGCTTGTTCAGCGAGTTGAACGTGCACGGCGCAAACACCACTGGCGCTGGGGTTGGGCGCGGCAGGATGCGCGCGTCGAAGTAACTCTCGACCACATGCGCTGCGGGGGTGCGCTGAAGCGCGTAGGGGCTGATCACGCGCGCTGCGTTCGGCGTTGGAACGACGAGTACCTGCGCCGCGCGCGCTGCTAGCCCCGCTGCCACCTCCGCAGCACGATGCGCAGTCACCGCACCGCTCACCATCAGGTAGATCACCTCGAGCATAGAGCGTTAGTCCTCCTCCGTGCGCAGCCCGAGCAGCACCTCTAAGATGATGTTTGCCAAGCTCATCACCACCCCACCAAGGATCGCCGTCCCCAACCCATTCACGACCAGCGCGCCGCCGCTCAGCGCGCTGACCAACAACAAGATCACGCCATTGATCACCAAAATGAACAAGCCGAGCGTGAGCAGGATCAGCGGGCATGTCAGCAGCTTGAGCAATGGCTTCACTGTTGCATTCAGCACCCCGAAGAGGATGCCAAGGAGCAGATACGTCAGCCCACTCTCGTCGCGCACGTGAATGCCAGGCAGCACCGCTGCTGCGATGAAGATCACCGCAGCATTCACCCCTAAGCGCAGGAAGAATTTGCGCATCACAAGCTGCTCAAGTACTTCTCAGCTTCCATTGCCGCCATGCAGCCGAAGCCTGCGCTCGTGATGGCTTGTTTGAACCAGTTGTCGTGCACCTCACCTGCCGCAAAGACGCCCGGCACGCTGGTGTGCAGACGCTGATCCACGACCAAGTAACCCTCTTCGGTCATCGCCAACTGCCCCTTGAAGAGCTGGGTGTTTGGCTCGTGCCCAATGAAGATGAACACCCCATCCACAGGCGTCGTCCACTGCTCGCCCGTTTTCGTGCTGCGGAGTTGGACTTCAGTCACCTTGCCATCGCCAAGAATGCGCTCGACGACGGCGCTCTTGATGAACTCGATCTTGGGGTTTTCCATGGCGCGGCGCTGCAGCGTGGGGTTGGCGCGAAACTCATCGCGCCGATGCACAATGCGCACCCGCCGCCCAAACTTGGTGAGAAACAACCCCTCTTGGAACGCGCTATCGCCACCGCCGACGACGATGATCTCCTTGTCGCGGAAGAAAAACCCGTCGCAAGTGGCGCAGTAGGAAACGCCGCGCCCGACGAAAGCGTCTTCGCCGGGAACGCCCAACTTGCGCGGCGTAGCGCCTGTGGCAATGATCACCGCTAGAGCCTCGTGCTCCCCGCTTTCCGACCACAACCGAAACGGGCGCTGCGAGAAGTCCACTTTGACGATGCTCTCCTCCACCATGCGCGCGCCGAACTTCTCAGCTTGCTCGCGCATCAGCGCGGCTAGCTCTGGACCCTGCAAGCCACTCGGGAAGCCCGGGAAATTCTCCACGTCGGTGGTGGTGGCGATCTGACCGCCGAAGGAAGGACCGACGAAGACCAGCGGCTCGAGGAAGGCGCGCCCTGCGTAGAGTGCGGCGGTCAGCCCGGCTGGTCCAGCGCCGATGATGATCAACTTCTCTGGCATGCCTCATCACCTCATGCGTGGCGTGGATTGTAGCCGCGGCGCGCATTCACGCCGTGCACGCTGCGCATGAGAACTTCGCTTTGCGCTGCTGCGTGGGCTATAATCCTGCGCGTTTCGCACACGAGGAGTTCAACAGCTCATGACCCAGCAATTCGCGCCTAGCGGCGCCTTCAACCAACAACCCCTCACGGTACAGATTATCGACGTGGGGCGTGAGCCTGCGCTTAAGTCAGCGCTGCTCTCTGGTCGGCTCACCAACCTCACCGCGCCGTTCATGTACCATGACCCCGCCAAGCAGCTCGCGCTGATCCTAATGCCGATGGGGATCGGGTTGACCGACCTTGAGCAGCAACGCATCATCGGTCAGCTCACACAAGCTGCCATGCGCGGGCTTCCCGAAGATGCGCCGCGCGCCTACTTGCTCCAGCCGCGCATCTTCTTCTCCATGCAATCCCTCATCGAGGCAATCCTCGAAGCAGACGGCATCAGCCCCGAGACCCTGCGCGAGCAACAAGCGCGCGCCGACCTGCTGCGCGAGCTGCTCCGCACAGCCGACCGTGAGGTGCTGCTGGAGAAAATCCGCCGCAACGACGCACAAATAGACGAGCTGTTCTTCGAGCTGCTCTCGGCGACGATCGAGAACACGCTCGCAGCCGGCAACGAGCGCGTCGCCCAAGCGCTCGCCGGGCTACAAGCGCTGCTCCTCGAGGAGACCACTTACGGGCGCAAGGTGAAGGCGCGCATGGACGCGCTCGAGGCGTTCCGCAAGTCGCCCACGCGCGAAACGCTGCTCGAGCAACTGATCCAAGCGCCCGACGCGCAAACGCGCGAAACGCTGATCGCGCTGGGACGCCCGCTGCTCGATTATCTGTTCTTCCAACAGCTCACTGCGCGCGTGGACGCCGCCAAGAATGACGCAGAGCGCGAGCGGCTTATCGCCTTGCGCAAAGAGATCCAAGAGATCCGCGACAAGCTCGACGCTGCCTCGCGCGCGTTTCTCGAAGCCAAGACAGCGCTGATCGAGCAAATCGCCACCAGCGCCAACCCGCTGCAGACCGCGCGCGAACATGCAGAGGAGATAGACGAAGCGCTGCTCTCTTTGCTCGAGAGCAATCTTCAAGCCGCACAACAGCGCAACGACCAAGAAGCATTGCGCGCGCTGAGCGCCGCTTACGACGCCGTGATGCAGGTCATTGCTGAGCGTCAGCCGCCCGAACTGCAAATGATCAACATGCTGCTCTCGGCAAACTACCCCGACGAAACCGAAAAGCTGCTGCGCGAATTCAGCCAGGTCGCAGACGACAGGCTAATCGCGCTCATGGCACAGGTTGCCGACCAGCTCGCGCAGCAAGAACGTGGCGACCTGAGCGCGAAGCTCACGCGCATCATGGTGCAAGCGCGCGAAATCTTACCGCGTTACACGCCGCCGAGCGGCAGCACGCCTGCTGTCAGTAGTGACAACAAGCCGCCGCAGAAGCCGATCATCGAGATCGCGCGACGATAGTCGCCTGAATGCGTTGAACCCTCAAGGAGCGCTGAACGGCAGCGCAGGTCCGAGGAGCGCGAGCCGCAGCTCCGCAACTGTCCGCAGCCCAAGCACGCCGAGCGTAAAGCCCAGTGCCATGGGCAGCGCTAGCGCGCGCGCTGTCTCCACCCTGCCGTGGCGGTTCAGCGCAACCAGCATGATCAGCCCAACCAACACGCCGACTAGCACGATCACGCCGAGCGCGCTTATCATCACCAACGGACCGTAGAGCGCATCAGGACGCCATAGGTAAAGCCCGACAGTAGCGCCCGCTGCTGTAAGAGGAAGCCAGGCGTCGCGCCAGCCCGCGATCGGCGCAGAAGGATCAGACCGCGCCCACACTGCTTGATTGAACAGCGACACCAGCAGCGTGCTCATCACGATCCCCATCCCAGCGCCAGTGATCAAGCGCAGGAGGTTGCTTGGCGGATAAGCGAGGGGGCGACCCGTGATCAGCGCCACGTAGGAGTTTAGCCCGTCGGCTGCCCACGCGAGCGCCAACGCACCTAGCCCAACGCGCCACGCGCCCCGCGGGAAACGCGCCGGGCGACCGCGCAGCGTGCTGGCGAACAAAGTCAAGCTGAGCAGCGCTGCGCTGAACATCCCAGTGTCGCGTGCGCACAGCGGCAACTGCTCACCTGCTACGAAGAACGAACGCGAAGGGATGCGATGACAAACAGCATAACCGACGAAGTCAAGCGCGCGCAGCCAAGCGCGCGGCGCTAAGCTTGAAGCAGCGAGCACCAACAACAAGCCCACCAGCCACAGGATGCGCCTGTGAAAGCTCATGGTGTCGGCACGTGCGTCGTCAGCGCGATCAACAACACCAACGCGATCAGCCACGCCAACGCACCGTCGCGCTCGAGGGCGTCGAACACACGGGCGGGCCCTGTGCCGAGCCGCTGCAGGGCGCCGAGCATCACCGCAATCGCAACATCCACACCAGCGACGAAACGCGCGCTCATCGCCTGCATGCCGTGCACAAAACGGGGCACGCGCGCTTGCAGCCTCTGCCCCAGCAACCAACCGCCTAGTGCACAACCCAGCGCGCCCACCATCCACGCGCTGCTCTCGAGGCTCAAGCGCGAACTCAGCGCTGCCTCTTCACCTGGGCGCAGCGCTAGGCTAGTAATGAGGACCAACGCTTGAAGCAAGATTAAACTCCCCCAGCGCGTTGCCTGCTCGGCACGCGAGGCGCGCGGCAATTCAAGGCGCACTGTGCGCCACAGGCGCAGCGCAACGAAGACAGGGCGCGCGATCAACATCGCCACGCCCAACGCAGCTAGGCCCAACATCCAGCGCTCGCTTCCACTGACGGTCTCGAAGCTGCCCACCCACAGCGGCACAACCAGCAGTATGCCCGTGCCGACCAGCCGCCGCACACTGTTGAGGATCGCCCTGCGCTCCAGCGGCACAGAGCACGCCAATGATGCACCGACCAACCAAGCTACTGCAGCAACAGCCTGAGACGCTGCGTCCGCATGCGCACCGAGCGCCGCAACAAGCGCCGCAGAAGCTGCTGGGATGAGGCGCATCTCTCGCGTGCGTCTGCTGAGGACGAGCACCAAGCTTTGCCCAACGCTCAACACTGCCCAACCCTCGAACCAGCCTGGCAGAGCGGTCCATCCTGCCTCGGCAAGGCGATGCTGAAGCAGCAGCGTTGAGAAGAGGCCGAACTGCTGGATTGAATCGAAGGATGCGGCTGCGAAGCGGATAAACGGCGCGAACGTCAACCGCAATCCAATGGCTGCAGCCCCCAAAGGAGCAAGGCTTGCCGCGAGCGGGAACAGACCGATACTAGCGCTGCTGTAGGCGTTGTAGTGCGCCGCAAAGCTGAGCACAAGCAGCGTCAGCCCAACCAAGCGCAGCAAAAGCCCAACCGCAAAGGCGCTGCTTTCGCGGTTCGGGTCTTGCCGTGGGAAGCGCTGCCAAGCCCACAGCCAATCGCTCAACGCCACGCCGACGAGCAACGTCACCAAGTTCTGCGCGAGCGCAATCGTCACCAGCGCGCTGCTCGTCAGCGCGAGCGCCCAGACTTGCGAGGCGCTCGGCAGCCGCTGCGCGCGGAGCATCGCATCGAGCTGCACGGCAAACCACGCCAGCGCCAGCACAACCGCAGCAGGCTCTGCGCGCAACGCAAGCGGTACACCGAATGCAGACACAGGCAGCCAACCGCCGAGCACCACGCCTGCCTCTGGCAGCGAGAGCGCGCCTAAGCCAAACGCGGCTGCGCTCGTCAGAGCCGCGGCTGCAGCCCAGCGCCATGCCACAGACGGCAGTTGCCACCGTAATGCGACCACGCTAGCCGAGGCGCTCACAAGCAGCGGCGAGAGCAGCAGCCCGAGCGCCACCACAGCAGACCACACCTCGGCGCTGAGTGTATCACCCTAGCATCTATAATCCCCTTGCGCGAAGGGCGCACTGCGTCATGGCGAATTCCGCGACCGAGAAGCTGCTGAAAATTCTCCGTCTCGAAGCGCAGACCGGCTACCAAGACAAGGCAGTGACGCGCGGTCTGCACTCGTTCGCTAACACCTGGCTGGCGTTTGCGGAACGCGCAAATTTAGACCAAGACTGGGCGATGACCATCGCGCAGCAGATGCGCGAATACAGCGCTTGCGACGATCTCAGCCGCCGGCGAGCGATGCTCGATGCGTTGATGACTCAACTTCGCGCGCCAGTCGTGCGCGCCACGCCCGTGCCCACACCTGCAGTATCAACGCCCGCGGACCCACCACCGCGTGCACCTGCTGCGTCACCTGCCAAGCCGCCTGCCGCGCCAGCAACGACGCCCGCACGACGCTCTGCTCCGCCGCGCAGCACGCCAGGTTTGAGCCTCGACGCGCCTGTGACCAAGCTGGCGGGCATCGGCGAGTTCAACGCGCAGAAGCTAGCGCGCCTCGGCATTCACACCATTCGCGATTTGCTGTACTACTTCCCCATACGCTACGACGACTACAGCGCTCTCAAGACCATCAACCGCCTCACCTACGGCGAACAAGTCACCATCGTGGGGCGCGTGGCCTCAGCGCGCAAGTTCCAAACGCGCACCGGTCAAGTGATCATCCGCGTACTCATCGAGGACGCCTCAGGCACAATTGAATGCACGTGGTTCACCACTGAGCGCTACGCAGAGGGCTTGCTCAAGCAATTCGCCGTGGGGCGCGAAATGGTGATCAGCGGCAAAGTGGGCGAGTATCTGGGGCGGCTCGTGTTCCAAAACCCACACTACGAACCAGCCGAGCGCGAGTGGATCATCGGCGGCAACATCGTGCCAGTGTACCGGCTCACTGAGGGGCTGCAGCCCTTGCTCATGCGTCGCGTGATGCGGCGCGTGGTGGAGTATTGGCCCGCGCGCGTGCCAGAGCACCTGCCCGCGGTCGTGATCCGCGAGGCGCAGCTAATGCCTATCCAAGAGGCACTGCGCGAGATTCACTTCCCACGCTCCATGCAAAGCCAAGAAGCAGCGCGGCGACGCCTCGCCTTCGATGAGCTGTTCGAGCTGCAACTTGCCGTGTTGCGACAGCGCGAGTTGTGGCGTCGCGAGCCGGCGCTGCCCTTGCAACCACCCCCCGACACTCTAGAGCGCCTCATTGCCGCGTTGCCGTTCACGCTCACCAACGCGCAGCGCCGCGCGATAGATGTGATTGCGCAGGACCTCGCGCGCCCGAACGCAATGCACCGCCTGCTCCAAGGCGACGTTGGCTCGGGCAAAACAGTGGTGGCGACGCTAGGCATGGCACTCGCAGCCGCGGCTGGCGCACAAGCTGCGCTCATGGCGCCGACGGAAATTCTCGCTGAACAACATCATGCCACCCTCTCGCGGTTCTTCGAGCGCTTCGCAGAGGCGGGCGTTCTGCCGCCGATCAAACCAGCGCTGCTCACTGGAAGCGTGAAAGCCAGTGAGCGTCGCGCCGTGTATGAAGGGCTGAGCGATGGCTCGATCTCCATCGTCATCGGCACACATGCGCTGATCCAAGAGGGCGTGACGTTCAAGCAGCTCGGCTTCGTCGTCGTGGACGAGCAACATCGCTTCGGCGTCGCGCAGCGTGCCGCGCTGCGCCGCAAGGCAGGCGCGCTAAACCCACACACGTTGATCATGAGCGCCACCCCCATCCCGCGCACCTTGGCGCTCACGCTCTACGGCGACCTCGACAACACTGTGCTCGACGAAATGCCGCCCGGTCGCCAGCCCGTGAAGACCTACTGGATTGCGCCAACTGAGCGCGAGCGCGCCTACCAGTTCGTGCGGCACCAGTTGGACCAAGGTCGGCAAGCCTATGTGATCTGCCCGCTGGTCGAGGAAAGCGAAAAAGTGGAGGCGAAAGCGGCTGTGGAAGAGTATGAGCGCCTGCAGCGTGAAATCTTCCCGAGCTATCGCCTCAGTCTGCTTCACGGCAAGATGAAGCCTGCTGAGAAAGAAGCCGCCATGCAGGCGTTCGCGCGCGGCGAGACCCAGATCCTCGTCTCAACCGCGGTGGTGGAGGTGGGCATTGACGTGCCCAACGCCACTGTGATGCTGATCGAGGGGGCGAATCGCTTTGGCTTGGCTCAGCTTCACCAGTTCCGCGGTCGGGTCGGCCGCGGCGAGCATCAGTCGTACTGCTTGCTCTTCGCCGATAGCAGCAGCGACCTCGCAGATCAGCGCTTGCAGGCAATCGTCAACACGCACGACGGCTTCAAGCTCGCTGAGATCGACCTCGAGCTGCGAGGTCCTGGCGAGTTCTTCGGCACGCGCCAGAGCGGAGAGCCAGAGCTGCGCCTCGTGAACGTGCGCGATCGAGACCTCCTCGAGCTGGCACGCACCTTCGCCGAGCGCCTGCTACAGGACGATCCGAATCTTGAATCGCATCCGCTGCTGAAGGAAAAAGTGGAAGCGCGCTTCCGCGCTGAAGCGGAGACCACCTAACAACTGCGCGCTTTGCATCAGAGCGGGAAGACGTCTAAAGTAGTGTAGATCGGACCGCTTGGGGTCAGGTCGCTTTTGAAAAGCACTACTGTGTTCGCCACGAATGACGACCGTGCTTCGTCAAACGGCAACGCTACGTTGAGCGGAAAATCCCCGCGAGCGCGCCCCAATGTGATGTGCCCTTTGAAGGGCTTGCGCTCAGGCGGCAACCCGATGCGCTGCGCGGAAGCCTCAGCAAGTTCGGCGAGTTGCTGCAGGAGCGGCGTTGACTCAACAAGGCAAGCGATCACCCTAGGCTGGCGCGGCGAAGGGAAGAACTGGGGCTGGCTGAAGCGCACGCGCACGCTTTGAATGCGCTGCTCACGCAGCGCAACGTTAAGTTGACGCGCGAGCTGCAGGCGCTGCGTGTCTGTGATCTCACCAAGGAAGCGCAGCGTGAGGTGCCAATGCTGAGCACTCACCCATTTCACTTGCTCTGCCCAGCGCTCGCGCATCAAAACGCGCTGGTAAGCGCGCAACACTTCCAGCGCGCTGCTATCGGGCACAAGAGCGAGAAACGCACGCATCCTTTAGGCGCCAGCATACCTTGCAACCTCAGGAAGTTGCAAGGCGCGCTTAAGTTCCCTGACGCACTAGCGCGCGCAAAGCCTTCACCACATCCTCCGTCTTTGCATTTAGCCCCCACATCATGCGCCAGTAGCCCTGCGGGTCAATCACGTAGGTGTCGGCGCTGTGATCCACAGTGTAAAAGCCGTCTGCGTTGGGCGGATTAGCGCGGAAGCGCGCCCCATATTCCAAGGCGATCAGGCGCACCTCTTGCTCGGGACCTGTCAAACCGATGAACGCCGAGTCGAAGCTACGCACGTAAGCGCGCAGCCGCTCTGGCGTATCACGCTTGCCGTCCACACTGACGAAGACAAACTGCACCTTCGCTGCGTCCTCGCCCAAGGCTTGCTTCACGCGACGCATCTCATACAGTGACAACGGGCACACATCCGGGCAATGGGTGTATCCGAAGAACATCACCACGAATCTGCCGCGCAGGTCGCTGAGGCGCAGCGGCGTGCCCGCGTCGCTGGTGAGCGTGAAGTCGGGCATAAGGCGCGGGGGATCGACGTAGGCGATGTTGTCCGTCGCCGATGCATGCGCCTCGCGGTTAGCTTGACCGTACAGGTAGCCAGCGCCAGCAATCGTAGCAACGCAGACAAGCAAGGCGAGGCTAAACAGCTGGCGTTCCTTCGTGCCGCCGACCCACAGCAACGCCAGCGCCACCAACACACCCAGCGCGCCTGCGATGAACATGAGCGCAGGACCCATCTCCTCAGCAAGAGGCGCGCCGCAAATGAACGCCCATAGCGCTTCGGGCGCTTCGGCAAGCAGTTGCAGGTCTTGCAAATAGACAGCGCCGAAAAACAGCATCACGGCGCCGAAGCCAATCAATCCAGAAGCCGCCAGCACACGCCTAAACCCACCCGCTGGCTTCCCACCCGCGACCAACTCCACCTCACCAACTCGGGTCATAGCCACATCATCCTCCCCAAATAAGGTGAGCGGGGGCGGATTCCCCACCCGCCCCCCCACTCATTCTGCTGCGCGCTCACGGCATTGGTGCGTTGCTTGATGGCACATAGCGCTGGATGTTCCAACCGTACTGGAAGTCCAGCGTCTCGGCGAACACTGGGCCGTATGCCATCAGCAGCAACAGCGCCAGCACGCCCAGCCAGATGCCCCAGCGCTCGAACCATAGCGGTGAGGTGGTATCAGCGCTCTTCGTGGTGATGGGCACCTCGCCCTCAGGCGCAGGCTGCTTTGAGAGGAAGAGCGTGCCGAAGATATTGACGTAGAGCAGGATCGCGCTGATCAGCAAGATCACGCCAGAGACGGCAGTGAGATCGAGCCAGAAGCGCATGGATTCGGTGACGTAGGGCGCTGTGCTGGTGATGGAGCGGCGTGGTGCGCCTTGTAGCCCTGCCTCGCCCATCGCCAACCCGAAGAGCGTCATGCCGATGAACCAAGTCACCGACTGCGCGACTGCCATGCGCTTGCTGAACAGGGCGCGCCCGCGGATCGCTGGCAGCATCCAGTACAGCACGCTGATGTAGGTCAACGTCACGGCGCTGCCCAGCGTCTGATGGAAGTGTGCCGGAACCCACGAGGTGTTGTGCACCGTGGCGTTGAGCTGCGACGAGGCGTTGATGATGCCACTGAAGCCGCCCGCGATGAAGTTCAGCATGCCGAAGAGCTGCGCAGCAACCACAGGGTCGCTCCAGCGCTGCTTCCACACCCAGTCAATCAGCCCCTTAGCGCCATTGTTGCGCCCTGCGCTCTCCAAGGCAGCGCCCACATTGAACGCCGTCATGAAGCTGGGGATGCTCACCACTAGTGTGAGGAACGCCTGCAGCCCCTTGGAAGAAGCGCTGATGCCGGGGTCGCTGAACTGGTGGTGCACACCAACCGGCACGGAGAACAACAAGAACATGATGAATGCCACACGCGCCAGCGGCTCACTGAACAGGCGCCCGCCCGCCTGCTTCGGCAGCATGGTGTACCAGCTCACGTAAGCCGGCAATAGCCAGAAGTACACCAACGGGTGACCGAAGAACCAGAACAGCGTGCGCCCAAGCTGCGGATCCACTGTGCGCAACAACCCAAGCGAAGCCGGCAACAGCATGAACAGAATCTCAATGGCTACGCCGATGGTCGCCACGTCCCACATGATGAACGTGACCAACATGATGAACACCGCCAGCGGCACACGCTCGTTCTGGTGTTCGCGCTTCCAGTCCCGATAGGTGAAGAACAAGATCGCCGAAGCGATCCACGAGCCAAGAACAAGCAACACCAACCCAAGGTAGAACGGCGCCGGCGCAATCATTGGCGGGTAGAACGTGTAGAGCACAGCGGAGCGCTGCGGCTCGAGCAGCAACACTGCCAACATTGTCGCCAGCCCTACAAACATCAGCGCGTAGGCAACCCACGCAGCCTGCTGGAAGCGCAATGGGCGCTGCAAGCTACGCTCGGTGACGAAATACATGAAACCGATGATGAAGAACGTGGTGAAGAACAGCGCGTTCATCACCCCGTGCGCCGTCACCGCTTGGTAGTAGTAGCTGAAGACAGGGATGGTCGGGAAGTACTGCACGAACGTCGGTGAGCGATGGAATGCCTGGAACGGCCCCATGAAGATGCCGATCATGAGGGCGAAGAACGCCGTCAGGATATGCGCACCTACGAGCAGACGTTCGCGCTTCACCAGCTTCAAGGTGCGCGGCGAAGCTGGCATTTCGATCTGGGTCAAGCTAATCGAGGCCATGAACTCAACTCCTGTTGCACAAAGCGGATGTGGTCATTCCACTTGGATGGTGGCATACATCACGTGATGCCCAGCGCCGCAATAGTGGTTACAGATGATGCTGTACTTACCAGGGCGATTGAAGCGCACGGTCGTGCGCGCGATCTGCCCAGGCACCAGCTCGAGGTTCGCCGTGTGATCCTCGATCTGGAAGCCGTGCATCACGTCAACGCTGGTCACGTAGAACGTGACTTCAGAGCCAACCGGAAAGCGCAGCGTCGGTGGATTGCCCAAGCCGGGACCAGCCTCGAACGCCCACGACTTAGCGACGATGTACGCCTCGTAGCGATTGCCGCTCAGTTGGCGAATGCCGGGGCGCGCAAACTCGGTTTGCTCGAGGTTGCGCGGGTCGATGCGATCGACAGGGCTGGGCAGGCGAATGCCGAAGAAAGCCAGCGCCACGATCGTCGCAGCAGCAAACGCGCCCAGCACCGTTGTGACCGCCAGCAGCCAGTAACGCTCGATGCGATTGATCTCCATGGTTGCCTACCTCCTTTGGCTTAGCCGCCAGCGCCACGCTCTATGACGGTGAGAAACCACAAATACGCCCAATACAGGGCATAGCCAACCAACATGACGAACAAGAAGAGCACGATGCCACGCGGCTGGAAACCGCTGTGCTCGCCGTCCTGCTCGTCAACGGGATGAACAGGTGGACGCTTCTGCATGAAGCTTTACTCCTTAATTGTTGGATTTCACAAGCGCTGCAGGGTTGCAAAGCACTCCGCAGCCGCCGTGCTCTGATGTATGCAACTGCGTAGCGATCAACATCCGACGAGCGGACAAATGGGCACTGGTCAGATGACCAGTACGAGACCACAACAAAAAGCGAGCGCTACGCTGCCCAAGCTCGCTACAATCGCCTACAGACAACAGGAGGCTGCTATGGACCAATACAAGGTGCGCGACTGGATGACCACCAACCCGGTGACCATCACTCCGCAAACCTCGCTTGCGGAGGCACACCGTCTGATGAAACAAAAGCGCGTGCGCCGCTTGCCTGTGCTCGAAAACGGCAAGCTCGTCGGCATCGTCGCTCTAAGCGACGTGCTGGAGGCAGAGCCGTCCAGCGCCACTACCTTAAGCATTTATGAGATTAACTACTTGCTGGCAGAGATGAAAGTAGAGAAAATCATGAAACGCAACGTGATCACTGTCACCCCCGACACACCCATCCGCGAGGCGGCAAACTTGATGCTCACACACAAGATCGGCGGCTTGCCCGTCGTGGAGGACGGCAAATTAGTGGGCATCATCACCGAGTCCGACATCTTTCGCATGATCGTGCGCACGATGTAAGCAGCCTATCCGACAGCCGCCTTTGACAGTGATCAGTCTGCACGCTACACTTAGCCCCGCACGATGTTAGCGACGCTGGTGATTTCCGCGATTACGATGATTCACCCGATTATTGCGGGCGAAAAGCACACGCCCGAATCGCGGAAGGCTGGCTGAGCCAAGAGCGCAAAACAAGCTAAGGCAACCCAAAGCCCTCCGACGATTCGGAGGGCTTTTTCGTTGAGCATTCTGAGGCTAAAAAACCATGAGCACGTTCCTCTACGACACCACCTTGCGCGACGGCGCCCAGGGGGAAGGGGTGAACTTCTCCGTCGAAGACAAGCTGCGCATTGCACAGCGCCTCGATGACTTCGGCATGCATTACATCGAGGGCGGGTGGCCCGGCAGCAACCCAAAGGACGCCACGTTTTTCCAGCGCGCGCAAGCCATTCACTGGAAACACGCGCGCCTTGCAGCGTTCGGCAGCACGCGCAAAGCCTACACGCGCGTCGAGGACGACCCGCAGATCCGCTCGCTGCTCGAGGCAAACACGCCTGTGGTCACCCTCGTCGCGAAGACCAGCACCTTGCATGTCACCCATGTGCTGGAGACCAGCCTTGAGGAGAACCTGAACATGATCCGCGACAGCGTTGCCTTCTTCAAGCAGCACGGCAAAGAAGTAGTGCACGACGCGGAGCACTTCTTCGACGGCTTCAAGCTCGACAAGGAATATGCCTTGGCAACGCTGCGCGCAGCGCGCGACGCCGGCGCAGATTGGCTTGTGCTCTGCGACACCAACGGGGGCACTATGCCCTGGGAGGTCGAGGAGATCGTGCGCTATACCATTCAAACGCTGCGCGCCGAGGCGCCACACCGCTCCATACGCTTCGGCATCCACGCGCACAACGACGCGGGCGTGGCTGTCGCCAACAGCCTCGCCGCGGTGCGCGCTGGCTGCGAGCAAGTGCAAGGCACCATCAACGGCATCGGCGAGCGCGTGGGCAACTGCGACTTGGTGACCACGCTCGCCAACCTCAAGCTCAAGATGAACGACGATTGTGTGAGCGACGAGAAACTGCGCGGGCTGACTGAACTCTCGCGCTTCGTGTTCGAGGTCGCCAACCTCACGCCGGACATTCGTCAGCCTTACGTGGGTCAGGCTGCCTTTGCCCACAAAGGCGGCATCCACGTCGCTGCTATCCTCAAGGTGGAGGAAAGCTATCAGCACATTGACCCCGCGCGCGTGGGCAACCGCAAACGCGTGTTGGTGAGCGAGCTGAGCGGTCGCGGCAACATCGCTTACAAAGCCAAGGAGTTCGGTCTCAACCCCGACAGCGTCGAAGTGCGCCAAGTGTTGCAGCGCATCAAGGAGCTGGAGAACCGCGGCTTCTTCTTCGAGGGTGCCGATGCCAGCGTGGAGCTGATGCTGCGCCGCGCCCAGCCGGGCTATACGCCGCTGTTCGAGCTGCTAGACTACATGGTCGTTGTGGAGCATCGTGAGGGGCGCGGCGTGCTTGCCGAAGCCAGCGTGAAGATTCGCGTGGATGGCGAAGTGACGCACACCGTCGCAGAAGGCAACGGACCGATCCACGCGCTCGACCTCGCCACGCGCAAGGCGCTGTTGCCGCACTACCCTAAGCTCAAGCGCGTGCGCCTAGTGGATTATAAGGTGCGCATCATCGACAGCGACCAAGCCACCGGCGCCACCACCCGCGTCACCATTGACTCCACCAATGGACACCGCTCATGGACCACTGTGGGCAGCTCGGCAAACATTGTGGATGCTTCCTGGCAGGCACTGGCTGACTCCATGGAATACGCTTTGCTGATTGTGTGAGCCACGCACGCAGCGCGGAGGACCCGAGAACTTCGCCAACATCCCTCTAATCTTCCCTTGGCACACTCGGCGCGGCTTTTGCGCAGCGAGGCACGAGTGCCTTGCCGCGCTTGCAACGCGTGATGCAACACGCACAACTTATTGCACACGGAGCGCACCATGATTCGCGTCGAAGGCTTGAAGAAGTCCTATGGCTCAATTCAAGCCCTGCGCGGTGTGAGCTTTCACGTCGCTGCTGGTGAGATCGTAGGCTTGCTCGGACCAAACGGCGCTGGCAAGTCCACCATCATCAAGATCCTCACCGGCTACCTCCAGCCCGATGAGGGAGTTGCTGAGGTTGACGGACTCGACGTAGTCACCCATCGGCTTGAGGTGCAAGCCCGCATTGGCTACTTGCCGGAGACGACACCGCTCTACCCTGACATGACCGTGCAGGCATACTTGAAGTGGATCGCCGACCTGCGCCAAATTCCTGCTGAGAAACAGCGCGAGTACATCTCCGAAGCTGTTTACGCGACTGACATCGCCGGCTTCCTCAATCGCCCGATTGGCAAGCTCAGCAAGGGAATGCGCCAGCGCGTGGGCATCGCGCAGGCGATCCTCCACAAGCCGCGCCTGCTGATCCTCGACGAACCGACGATCGGGCTTGACCCGACGCAGCTCGTCGAGGTGCGCCAGCTTATCCGCAGACTTGCTGAGCGCAGCACCATCCTGTTCTCCAGCCACATCCTCCCAGAGGTCGAAGCAGTGTGTCATCGCGCCATCATCATCATGAACGGGGAGATCAAAGCCGACGCGCGCTTGAGCGACCTCGCAGCCACGAACAACGCCATCCTCACCCTGCAACGCCCCATTGCTGACTTCGAGCGCATCGTGCGCGCTGTCCCTGGCGTGCAAAAGGTGGAGCGCCTGCCAGGCGATGGTGGCTTGAGCTATCGCGTCTATGGCGCAGCAGACGCGGATTTGTGCCCATCGCTCTACGCCGCCGCCGTTCAGCACGGTTGGCCCTTGCGCGAGTTGCGCGAAGATCGACGCACGCTGGAGAGCGTGTTCAACGAGCTAGCCATGCAAGCTGCTTAGGTGGGAGGTGGAGGGATGAAGACCATCCTGGCAACTGCACGCAAGGAGTGGAACAACTACTTCAGCTCGCCCCAAGCCTTGATCTTCATCGGCGTCTTTCTTGTGGCGAGCCTGTTCGTCTTCTTCTGGGTGGAGACGTTCTTCGCGCGTGGGCTGGCAGAGATGCGCCCGCTCTTCCGATGGATGCCGCTGCTGCTCGTCTTCTTGGTCGCGGCGCTGACCATGCGCCAATGGAGCGAGGAGCAGCGCAGCGGTGCGCTGGAGATTCTGCTCACTCTGCCTGTGCCGACGTGGCACTTGGTGCTCGGCAAATTCCTCGCCGTGATGGGATTGGTAGCGCTGGCGCTGGCACTCACGCTGCCGCTCACCGTTGGCGTCTCCCTGCTCGGCAACCTCGACTGGGGGCCTGTCGTCGGCGGATATCTCGCTGCGCTGCTGCTCGCCGCTGCTTACACTGCGATTGGCTTGTTCGTCTCCTCGCGCACCGACAACCAAATCGTTGCCCTTATCCTCACCGCCATCATCGGCGGTGCGTTTTACCTGATCGGTAGCCCACTGCTCACTGGCTTCGTCGGCACCTCCGCGGCGGAGTTTTTGCGCTTGCTCGGCACGGGCAGCCGCTTCGAGAGCATCGAGCGCGGCGTGATCGACTTGCGCGACCTGGTGTACTACGCTGCACTCGCAGGGCTGTTCCTCACGCTGAACGCATGGTCACTCGACCGCAAGCGCTGGAGCTTTAGCACACAAACCGCCACTTACCGTCGGACTGCGAACCTCACCAGCGCACTGGTCGCGCTCAACCTGATTGTGGTGAACGTGTGGATGGCACCGCTGCAGGGGCTGCGCGCTGATCTCACAGCGCAGCGTGAGTTCAGCCTCTCGCAGACCACGCTGCGCCTGCTAAGCGAGCTGCAAGAGCCGCTTCTGCTGCGCGCTTACATCAGCGAGCGCACTCACCCTCTGTTAGCGCCCTTGGCGCCACGCGTGCGCGACCTGCTGCGCGAATATCAGATCGCGGGGCGCGGCAAGGTCACTGCACAGGTGGTTGACCCAGCAACAGACCCAGAGGTAGAGGCAGAAGCCTCGCGCGTGTATGGCATCCAGCCCACGCCGCTGCAAGTGGCTGGGCGCTATGAGGCTTCGATCATCAACACCTACTTCGACATCCTCGTGCGCTATGGCGACCAGAACACCACGCTCAGCTTCCGCGACCTAATCGAGATCGAGCAACGGCGCGACGGCACGATTGACGTCCGCCTGCGCAACCTCGAGTATGACCTTACGCGCGCCATCAAGCGCGTCACGAGCGGTTTCCGCACGGTCGAGGCGGTGTTTGCCTCGCTGCAGTCTCCAGCACGGCTGGACATCATCGTGACGCGTAAGACGTTGCCAGAGGCGCTCAAGGACGTGCCTGACACGATCGAGAAAGTAGCGAAGGAGCTTCAGCAGAAGTCTAGCGGCAAGTTCGAGTATCGCGTGATCGACCCTGATCAGCCCAACGCGCCGCTCACGCGCAAGACGCTTGTCGAGCAGTTCGGCTTACGCCCCATCCTCGCTGACCCCTTCGGCACGCAGTCGTTTTACCTGAACATGCTGCTGCAGGTGAACGACAAAACGCAAGCGGTGTATCCCGAGGGCGATTTCACAGAGTCATCGGTGCGCACTGCGATCGAGGCTGCGCTCAAGCGCAACGTCGGCGGATTCCTCAACGTGATCGGATTGTGGACGCCCGCGCCAGAGATGGACATGTTCAGCAATCGCCCAATCAACAACTGGAACGTGCTGCGCGAGCAGCTTGGGCGCGAGTACACCGTGCGCAGTGTTGACCTGAGCAGCGGGCAAGTGCCGCCCGACGTGAGCACACTTTTGTTGATCAACCCCAGCAACTTTGACGACAAAGCGCGCTACGCTGTAGACCAGTTCCTGATGCGCGGCGGGTCAGTGATCATCGCGGGCGGCAACTACGCCGTGCAGTTCGGCTTCGGCGGCATGAACCTCACGCCGCTGAGCAACGGCATCGGCGATCTGCTCGCGCATTACGGCATCACCATTGAGCAAAAGCTGGTGATGGATCCGCGCAACACGCTGTTCCCAGTTGAAGTCTCGCGCAACGTCGGCGGCGCTGTCATCCGCGATTTCCTGCTGATCAGCTACCCGTTCTTTGTGAACGTGCTGCCCGACAGCATGGATCGCCAAAGCCCCATCGTGGCGCAACTGCCCGAAGCGATCATGAGCTTCGCCTCGCCAGTGACGGTGGACGCGCAGAAGAACGCCAATCGCAAAGTGAGCGTGTTGCTGCGCTCAAGCCCAGAAGCCTGGCTCACGACCAACACCAACACCCAGCCCAACTTCAATCAGTATCCAGAACTCGGCTTTCCAGTGGAAGGCGAGCGCGCGTCATATCCGCTCGCGGTCGCGGTGCAGGGCGTGTTTGAGAGCTTCTACAAGGGCAAGCCCTCGCCATTCGATCAACCTGCGCCAACGCCCACGCCCTCACCCGAGGCAACACCACAGCCCACGCCGACGCCTCAGATTCGCACTGCTGCTACGCTCGAGCAGTCACCCGATACGGCGCGCCTCATTGTGATCGGCAGCGCTGATTTCCTCAACGACGCTCTGCTCAACATACTGGCGGGCTTCGTCGGCGAGCGCTACTTGAGCAACCTCCAGTTCATCCAGAACGCAGTGGACTGGTCTGTGGAGGATCTCGCGCTGCTCGAGATCCGCTCGCGCGGCACCGTCTCGCGCGCGCTCAGACCGCTCTCCGAGAACGATCGCCGCTTGTTCGAGTTCGCTAACTACGCTGTGGTGATCGTGGCGCTCGTAGCGATCGGTGTGATCTGGCGGCTGCGCCAGCAAGCCGAGCCAGTGATGCAACTGGTTCCTGCCACCGCCTCGCGCAGCAAGGCGGGGTCTGCTGCATGAGCGGTTTTGGGAGGGAACGCCATGAACCGACGCAACCAACTCCTCACAGCCTTGCTCGTTGCTCAGCTCGTCATCGCTGTGCTCGTCCTCGCGTTGCCTCAGCAAGCCGCGAGCACGAGCGCTCGCCCCTTGCTCGGCGAGCTTAAGTCTGCAGACATTAGCGCCTTCGTGGTGCGCGAGCAGCCCGAGAAGGTGCTGCGCCTGACCAAGAAGGACGGCAACTGGGTGCTTCCCGACTTGGACGACTACCCGGCGCAAGCCGATCGCGTGAGTAGCTTCCTCGACAAGCTGGTCGGCATCAAGGTCGGTCAGCCCATCGCCACCACAGCCGCAAGCCACACGCGCCTGCAGGTGGGCGAGGATTCGTTTAACCGACGCGTGGACTTGACCACACCGCAAGGCGAGCGCACGCTTTTCTTCGGCGCATCTGGCACCAACGCAAATGTGCGCCTCGCCGGCAGCGATGAGGTGTTTCTCACTTCACAGATCGCCACCTTCGATATCTCGGCAGATGCATCGAGTTGGATCAACACGCTCTACTTCACCAGCACGCAGGAGGCGGTGAGCAAGGTGGCGATCACAACCATCACCGGCACCTTGACCTTCCAACGCGTTTCAACAGACACATGGCAGATGGACGGCTTGGCAAGTGGGGAGACGTTCAACCCAAGCCGCCTAGAGACGATCCTGTCGCGCGTCGCTTCGCTCTACATGGTGCGCCCGCTCGGCAAGACGCCGAAGCCTGAGTATGGCATGGACAAGCCGACTGCGATCCTCACGCTCACCCTGAAGTCGGATGTCTCGAGCTTGGCGCCGCTGGTGCTCACCATCGGCGCGCGCGACGACAAGGACAGCACCTACGTGGTGAAGTCTTCGCAATCGCCGTGGTATGCGCGCGTCAACGCCTTTGTGCTGGAGGAGATCGTAAACGCGCGTCGCGAGGACTTCCTCCAACCTGCCTCAACGCCCACGCCAACAACGCCAACGCCAGAGGCGACGCCAGCCGGCGAGTTCACGACCACGCCAACGCCTGAACCAACCGCTACGCCAACACCCTAGGACTTGAGAAGCTTCTACGCAAACAGGCTGAAATTTTGCGCTCGCGCAGCGCCTTAAGCGCTGCGCGTTGTTTTGACGTAGTACTATGCGCCCAGCACCATGAAAG
The DNA here is from genome assembly GCA_025057935.1 of Thermoflexales bacterium. GTDB lineage: Bacteria > Chloroflexota > Anaerolineae > J036 > Brachytrichaceae > DRWP01. Next base: position 5,318 of record JANWUW010000088.1, on the reverse strand, counting down.
CGTTCACGCAATGGCTCACCGCGCTCGGCGGCGCTACGCTCGGCTGGGCAGCTTGGCGGCTGTTTGCGCCTGAGCTGTGGCAGCGCGCGCCTTCCCCTTTCCTTGCCAGCGCGCCCGTGCGCGCCACCGTGCTCATCACTGGCGCCTCGTCAGGGATCGGCGAAGCCTTCGCTAGGCGCCTCGCTCGCGAAGGCTACAACCTCGTGCTCGTCGCACGGCGCAAGGAGCGCCTTGAGGCGCTCGCCGAGGACCTCAAGCGCCGGCACACTGTCAGCGCGCAGGCATTCGTTGCTGACCTCTCGCGCAAAGAGGACATCCAGCGCGTTGCGGATTTGGTCGCCAGCCTAGCAGACGAGGGACAGCTCGATCTGCTCATCAACAATGCTGGCTTTGGCTTCGTGGGCAGTTTTGTGGAGGTGCCGCTGGTCGAGCAGCTCAACATGCTCGCAGTGCACGTGGAGGCGAGCGTGCAGCTCACGCGCGCAGCGCTGCCTGGCTTCTTGCGCCGACGGCGAGGCGGGATCATCAACGTTGCCTCCATCGCGGGTTGGTTCCCTATGCCTGGCAACGCTACCTACGGCGCGAGCAAGCGCTACTTGATCAACTTCTCGCAATCGCTACAAGCTGAGCTGCAAGGCAGCGGCGTATACGTCCAAGCGCTTTGCCCAGGGTTCACATACTCCGAATTCCATGACGCGCCTTCCTATCGCGCTGCGGGCTTCCGACGCGATAGCGTGCCGCCATTCCTGTGGCAAACTGCGGAGCAGGTCGTCGAGGCGTCGCTGAACCAGCTCGGGCGCGGCGAGGTGATCTGCATCCCGGGTTTGCACAACCGCGCGATCGTGCTGCTCGGCGCTATAACCCCTCCTGGCATCGTGCGCGCGATTCGGCGGCACGTTGGCTTGTGAGCTCGTTACTCTCCTCGATCCCTTGCCCAACCACGTCGCGCATGCTGCGATGAGCGCTGATCGCTTCGCCGCCATCACGCGCTTCGTTGAGCATATCGTGCACACTTTGCCGCTCAGCGGGGCGTGCCTCATGCTGCTCAAGGACGGCGAAATCGTGTATCAGCGCGCGTTCGGCGGCTACACCCTCGACCGCGTGCTCCCTGTCGCCTCAGCAACGAAATGGGTCACTGGCGCTGTGATTGCGGCATTGATAGAGCGCGGCGCGCTCTACCTCGACGACACAGTGGGCGACTACATCGAGGCATTCGCAGGCGAGAAGTCGAGTATCACCCTTCGCCACCTCATGGCGCACACCTCGGGCTTGCCTCACACCGACGCGCCTTGCTTGAAACAGGGCGACTTGAGTTTGGAAGCGTGCGTCGCGTGGATCGCGCAGTTGCCTCTCCTCGCACCTCCAGGTCAAGTGTTCGCTTACGGCGAAAACAGCTTTCAGGTCGCCGGGCGCATGGCAGAGGTCGCCACTGGGCGCCGCTGGGATGAACTGGTGCGTGAGCTCCTCGCAGCGCCGCTGGGGTGGCGAAACAGCACTTACTTCGGCACTGGCACAAGCACAGCGAACCCACGGCTGGGTAGCGGGCTGCGCACTACCGCGCGCGAATACGCTGCGTTCCTCAGCATGCTGCTCAGCGGTGGCAGCTACCGCGGCGCGCGCGTGCTTAGCGCAGAGACGATCGCGCTCATGGGCGAGGATCACGCGCTTGGCGCGCCCGTGCTTGCTTCGCCCAACTTGTTCACACATCGCGGCTACGGCTTAGGATGCTGGCGAGACGAAGCGGATGCGCAGGGACGCGCCTGGCAGCTCAGCAGCCCCGGCGCGTTTGGCTGCACGCCTTGGGTGGACTTTCGCCATCGTCTCGGTGGCGTGCTGATGGTGCGCGATAGCTACCACCGCATTGCGCCGCTGGCGAAGCGCCTACAAGAGCAAGTGCGTGAGGCATTGGGTTGAGCGACAAGGTCCACGCTACGCGCTGCGAATGCAGTCAGTGCCCACATAGGGGCGCAGCACTTCAGGCACCACCACGCTGCCATCGGGCTGTTGATAGTTCTCCAAGATGGCGATCATCGTGCGCGGCAGCGCAAGCCCGCTGCCGTTTAGCGTGTGCACAAACTCAGCTCTGGCGCCGCGCTCACGGCGGAATTTGATGTTCGCGCGGCGCGCTTGAAAGTCCCCTACGTTGCTCACCGAGCTGACCTCGAGCCACTCTTGGACTCCAGGAGACCAAACCTCAATGTCATAGGTCATGCGCGCTGCAAAGCCGAGATCCGCCGTGCACAGCAGCTTGACGCGATACGTAAGCCCCAACCGCCGCAGCGTCTCCTCGGCATCGCGCACCATTCTCTCGAGATAGTGGTCGCTCTCCTCGGGCTTGGTGATGGCATACATCTCTACCTTGTCGAACTGATGCCCGCGCTTCAAGCCACGCACGTCCTTGCCAGCGCTCATCTTCTCGCGCCGGAAGCAGGGTGTGTATGCAGCGTAGAGCAAGGGAAGCGCATCGCCATCGAGAATCTCGTCGCTGTGCAAGCCCGTAAGCGGCACCTCGGCAGTGGGCACGAACCAAAAGTCCTCCTCGGCGTCGTGGTAGAGATTGTCGCGGAACTTCGGCAACTGTCCCGCGCCAAATACTACCTGCGAGCGCACCATGAACGGGAGGTAGCGCTCCACGTAGCCTTGTTCGCGGCGCAAGTCGAGCATCCAGGCGATTAACCCGCGTTGCAGGCGAGCGCCCCAGCCGTTGAGCACGTAGAAGCGCGTGCCGCTCAACTTCACTCCGCGCTCAAAGTCAATGATGCCCAACTGCTCGCCGATCTCCCAATGCGGCTTCACTGCAAAATCCGGGGCGGGCAGCCAGCCGCGCTCCTCACGCACGATCACGTTGTGGCTCTCATCTGGACCGATGGGGGTGCGTGGGTCGGGGAGGTTCGGCAAGCCAGCAGTGAGATCATGCAGTTGCGCCTCGATCTTGCGCAGTTCAGTGTCGAGCAAGTCGATCTCGTCGCCGACGCGGCGCATCTCTGCGATTTTCGCCTCGCGCTCGGCGGGATCCTTCATGCGCCCGATTTGCTTGCTCACCTCGTTGCGCAGCGCGCGCAACTCATCGCCGCGCGCGATGATGCTCCGCCGTTGCGCGTCGAGCGCGAGGATTTCATCCAGTGGCGATGGGTCATAGCCGCGATTGAGGAGTGCGCTGCGCACGAGATCAGGCGACTTGCGGATGAGGTTCATGTCCAGCATAGAGGCTCGTGAGTCTATGCACGCTTGCGCGTGGAATTCTAGCGCACAGGGGCATAGGTAGAATCTCGGTCTGTCGCCACATGCGCCGGTTGGGAGGGCAAAGGCATAAGCCAAGTGGAATTGTGTAGCGTTTTTCACTTGGCTTTTTGTCAACCACTGCCCTGCTGGTCGCGCTCGGCGCAGATTGGCATCCGCGCTTCTGATAGCCACGAAGCCGTATGCGATCGCGCTTAACGCATTTGCCCCGCTCGCATTTCAGCAATAAATGCATGCTCCTCCTGCACCGATTGGGTATCGCAACTTTATCAGCGCCCGCGCTACACGCGCGTGTGTTCGTCCATGTGGTCGCGCCAGACGGGCAGTTGGTGGCGCAGAACGACGGCGATCCCATCAACGGTCTCGCGCCGAACTTCACGTGGTCGCCTGGCGCGATCATCACTGACCCTCGCGCTGTCCTCTTCCAAGCACCGCTCCCCGAAGGCAGCTATGAGGTACGCGTTGGGCTATACGATCCGAACACGGGCGAGCGCGTGTTGACAAGCAGCAGGGCAGATTACGCAGTCGTTGGGCATATTGTCGTCGTTCCATGAGGGCTTGAGTTAACTGCCGCGCTGCTGCGAGATTGCGTATGCTTATACGCCGAAGCAAGGAGCACATGCCATGACGCCCCATCCCTTTTTCATCGGCGGCGAGAAGCGCACCAGCACCAAAGTCTTCCCTGTGCGCTTTCCCTACACAGGCGAAGTCGTCGCTGAGGTTTATCAACCCAGCGACGCGGATCTCGACGAGGCAGTGCGCGTCGCACAGCGCGGCGCGCAGATCATGCGCAAGATGCCAGCGCACGAGCGCTCCGCCATCCTGCGGCGTTTGCACGCGCTGATGGAGGCGCGCACCGAAGAGCTCGTGAACACTCTCGTCTTAGAGGGAGGCAAAACCAAGAAGGCTGCGCGCGCTGAGGTGGCACGCGCGAAGCAGACGGTGTTGGTCGCCTCCGAAGAAGCACGGCGCATCCCCGGCGAGGTGGTCAACATGGACTGGACGAAGGACGGCGAGAACCGCATTGGCATTGTGCGCCGTTTCCCGCTCGGCGTGATCTTGTGCATCGCGCCGTTCAACTATCCCCTCAACCTCGCTTGCCACAAGGTGGCGCCGGCGCTCGCTGCGGGCAATGCGTTCATCCTCAAGCCCGCCACCGCTACTCCGCTCTCCGCGTTGCTGCTGGGCGAGCTGCTGCTGGAAGCCGGCGCTCCGCCCGAGACGGTCAACATCCTCACATGCAGCGGCGCGCAAGCGGAGCAGTTGGTGCGCGACGACCGCATCGCCATGTTCTCCTTCACTGGCAGCAGCGCAGTGGGTTGGCATTTGAAGAGCATCTGCGGGCGCAAGCGCGCCACCTTGGAGCTAGGGGGCAACGCAGCGGTGATCGTGCACGAGGACGCTAATCAAGCCTACGCTGCCCAACGCATCGCTTTTGGCGGGTTCACCAACGCTGGTCAAAACTGCATCTCGGTGCAGCGCGTGTTGATCCACCGACCGATCTACAACGACATGCTCGAAACACTGCTCGACGCCATCAAGGCGCTGCGCGTGGGCGACCCGCGCCTCGAGGACACCGATGTAGGTCCCATGATCAGCGAAGGCGCAGCGATGCAAGCCGAGCAGTGGGTGCAAGAAGCGCTTCAAGACGGCGCGCGGCGGCTGTTGGGCGGCGAGCGCCAAGGCGCGCTGTTGCCGCCAACTGTGCTCGACCGAGTTCAGCCGCAGATGAAAGTGAGCTGCCAAGAGGTGTTCGCGCCTGTGCTCACCCTCAGCCCGTACGACACTTTCGAAGAAGCCATCGCCATCGCCAACAGCACAGAGTACGGCTTGCAGGGCGGCGTGTTCACGCGCGATCTGAAGCGCGTGATGCAGGCGTTCGAAGCGCTCGAAGTCGGCGGCGTGCAGGTGAACGACGTCTCCACTTTCCGCGTGGATCACATGCCCTACGGCGGCGTGAAAGCAAGCGGGCTGGGCCGCGAGGGCGTGAAGTACGCCATCGAAGAAATGACCGAACCCAAGCTAATGGTGATCAACCTGAACGCCTGAACTGCCGCTCGGCAGCGTGATACGATGCA
>JANWUW010000099.1 GCA_025057935.1 Thermoflexales bacterium | reverse complement strand
GCTGCTCCTGCACTTTGCCGTTGGATAGTGTATCGCTGAAAGGTAACTCGGGCTGATGCGCCCGACGCAGCAGCGCTAAGAGAGGTGCTTGTAGCTAGCCTAGCGGATAATGCTCGCCTCTGTTCCCGCTCCCATAGGAAGGGAGGCGCAGGGGTGATCGCTGTGACAAGCCTTGCGATGTAATGTAGCCTCTCCCTACGTGCCCGCTTTGCTGTCTGCACGGCAGGCTGGTGCGCGCAAGTACACATACTTTCCTGCACTACTCTTGTTGTGCAGCAGGAAGGCGCCGTCAGACAAGCTGCTCAACGTTTCGTCAAGATAGCCAACATCGCTGAAGCCACCTAAGCGAGCGAGCAGCGCAGTGATCTGCCGGCGCAGGTCTCCCTCCACAAGCTGACCGACAAGCCAGGTGTTGGCGCGCAACGTCTGGACGGCATGCAGCGAGTCCGAAGCCTCCGCTGACATCACTAGCCCCACTCCTGTGGGTCGCCTCGTGTTTGTGAGTGCCTGGGCAGGTGAATGGCGCACAGTTGCGATTGTGTGCAGCAGCGCTTGGGTCGCTGCCTCGTCAAGATAAATCAACAGGCGCAACACAGGCGCACCTGTCTGCGCTCGTGCCCAGCTGAGGGCAGCCGAGAGCAGCAGGGTCACAAAGCAACCTCGCTCGTTGAGGTTCAGAGCTTCGACACGGAAGACGACCGCGCGTGTTTTGCCAATCGGTCGCCCCTGCACAGGCTTGGGCGCAATCAGGCGCGCCATCTCCAGCGGTGTCGCAATCTCGCCCCATTCCGCAAACAGGGGCTGCGACAGGGCATGGCTCAGCGCCAACGTCAGCTTCGCGCGCTCTGTTGGCGAGCACAACGCATCCAAATCCGTCGTTCCGAGGCGTCGCACAGGCGGGTCTTGTAGTTGGCGCACCAGCAGCGCTGGAGTCAAGGGCACTTCCGCTCGCCAAGCAGGCTCAAGCACGAGCTGCAGCAGCGCACGGTCGCGCTCCGTTGGCAGTTCGCCGCCAGTTGTTGTGAGCGCCAACAGCGCGCTGATGAGATATTCCAACTGCTCGCGCAGGTCGTCTGCTTGCTGCGATCGGCGCAGCGCCCCACTTGGCGGCGGGCGAAAACTAGGCAGCAGGTTGATCGGCGTCCCTGCAGCGCTCCCTGGGGAGTACACGTCTATGTGCGCACGTTCTTGCAGCGGCGTCGAGGGTTGCTTACCCTCCTGAAGACAAGCCGCCAGCGGCTCAGTGAAGCCACTCGCATCGACAGCGATGCAGGGAATTCCCTGGAGCAGGGTCTCTTCGAGCAGGACAAGGGCAAGCTCAGTGCGCGCCGCGCGCGTCCCGCCTAGACACAAGGCGTGCTCGGTCAACGTGCGCGCTGTCAGCAACACCTCAGACTGACCAGGACCGCCCTTGATAAAGTCATAGTCCCGTCCGAGGAGAAGCCGACCAGGGTAGGCAACCATCGTCTATCGGTTGCGCTGGAAGTTGAACGGGGCAGGCAGCGCCATGCTGCTGCGTTGAACGCTGGGCTGGATCAGCGCGATCAGGGCGTTCTCCAAATGAGCAGGCTCGATGCGGCGGATTAACCGACCGCTATGGGCGATGCTGATTGAGCCGCGCTCCTCAGAGACGATCACAGCGATGGCGTCTGTGCCTTCGGTGACGCCGATACCAGCGCGATGGCGCAGCCCGATGCGCATGTCTTCGAGCGTGGCTGAGGTCAGGGGCAACACGCACGAGGCGGCTGCTACTCGTCCTTGGCGAATGATCACGCCGCCATCGTGCATCGGGGTGTGAGGGTCGAAAATGGTCAACAGCAGCTCCGGCGACAGCTCAGCGTCAAGTCGAATGCCTGTGTCGATCAGATGCTGCAAGCCCGTGTCGCGCTCGATCACGATCAGCGCGCCGTGATGGCGCGTGGCGAGCTTTTGTGCTGCGTCGCTGATCTTGCGCACAAGCATCTCTGTTTCGGTGCGACGCGGCGCGACGAGCATTTCGTTGAAGCGCCCAAGCCGCTCCAGCGCACGACGCAATTCGGGCTGGAAGATCACTGGAATTGCAACCAGCAGCGCCGGCAGTGCAGTGCGCACAACTAGGCTAAACGTCGGCAGTTGCGCTGTGCCGCCCAAGACCAAGCTGATTGCACCAAGCACGAGCAATCCGCGCAGCAGAGGAACAGCCTGGGTGGCGCGAACCAGCAAAAGCACAGCGAAGAACATCAGCGCGACCAGCAGAATATCTACTACTGCTAGCCAATTCAACCGCTGGATTAACCAGAGCAGCTCGACCATGCGCTCCTCATGCCTTGTCGCCCGTCTTTGATGCGCCCGGTTGCGATTGTACGTCAAGCAATAAGATCAGGCGCGATCCAGAAACCGCTATCCAAGTGTTGATCGTGACGCTGAAGAGCGGTTTGCAGCGGGAGTGGAGCAGCAGACATGTCAACCAGAATCAGCCGCTCCCAACAAACTCAACCCGTTGACCCGAGGGCAGGCGCAGCACGGTAACGCGCTGACCCATCCCGAGCTCCTCGCGGTCAATCTCGAGCGTCTGGTCGTTCTCAGCTAGCACTTGCACCAGGTCATCCATCTGAGTGACGCTCAAGCCAAATTGGACTGTGCCGTCCAGCTCAGCATCGGCGCCGACAGCCCGCTGGAGCACGAGCTGCGCGCTGCCAGTCTCGAACACAACAATGTTCTCATCCTCGTAAGCGATAGGAATCTCCAAAACATTCGCGAAGATATGCCGGTTAGCGGCTAAGTCTTTCGACCAAACCGTGACGTAGCTGATCCCGAGCACTGCCATGCCGTGATTGTATAGACCGCTGTCGAAGTTGATTCGCTGCAACGCGCGTGCAGGACACGCCCGCATGTAGCTCGCTGCGCTTCTTGCACACGACGCACTGTGCCCTAAGAAACGAGGATGAAGGCAAGGGAAGCGCTGCGTCTCACCATGCAGGCACGCACAGCGCATCAGGGACGCGCGCTTGCGCGGCCTGGCAGGAGCGCAGCTCGCTGGTCTAAGGAAGTGTGTGTCCAAAGACCACAGTCTGTGGTAACCAGCAGGAGAATGGTGTGGGACGAGCGCGTTCAAGAGCTGCGGTACGTCGTGCGCGTGATCCACGAAGCTCCGCGCCACGGTGGCAGCGCATGTTGCCTACGCTGCCTGCGGCAGGAAAGAAGAATGCGCCTACAATGGCAAGCGCATGCTTCCAGCCTCATCCGCGCTTACGTCGCTGCCGCTGCAGCTTGCGCTTGGGCTTGCGCTGAGCAGCCTCATCGGTTGGGTCGCCTATCAGCGTCGCTCCTTGTCTCGCAGCGGCGTGCTCGGCGCAATCCTGACAGGCACGCTCATCTTCGGCTTTGGCGGATGGGTCGGTGGCTTGCTGCTCATCGCCTTCTTTGTCTCGTCGTCGCTGCTTAGTCGGTTCAAAGAGCGCGACGAGCGCAAGCGGCTCGCGGCTGAGCAATTCGAGAAGGGCGGCGAGCGCGACCTCGGACAAGCGCTGGCGAACGGAGGTGCGGCAACCGGTTTGGCTGTGCTGAGCTGGGTTGTCGCTTTGAGCGACCCTAAGGCGGGCGAGGCGCTGTTCGCTGCGCTGGTGGGCGCGCTCGCAACCGTCAACGCGGACACGTGGGCGACTGAGCTTGGCGTGCTGAGCAAAGCCGCGCCGCGGCTGATCACGCGGCTGAGCCAGTGCGTCTCGCCTGGCACGAGCGGTGGCGTCACCACGTTGGGCACGCTGGCTGCGGGCGGCGGCGCGCTGTTCATCGGTGCAAGCCACAGCGCGTTCGCGCTGGTCTTCGCCCCAGAACGGCTTGGGTTTGCGCTCGGTGTGCTGCCTCTAGCGACACTGGGCGGGCTGCTCGGTTCGTTGTTTGATAGCGTGCTCGGTGCGACCGTGCAGGCGATGTATTACAGCGACCGCCGCCAGAAAGAGACTGAAAAACCTGTCGAGCGCGACGGCACGCCCAACCGTTGGATTCGCGGCTGGCGCTGGCTGAACAACGACTGGGTCAACTTTCTCGCTTCACTTGTCGGTGCAGCGACGACAGGGGTGAGCTGGGCGCTGCTCGCCTGAGCAGCTACACAGCAGACTTACAGACAGCACGATGGCGACAACACCAGAGTGGGTTAAACACGCAATCTTTTACCAAGTCTTTCCCGACCGATTTGCGCAGAGTGCGCGCGTCTCCAAGCCAAGCAACCTAGAGGGCTGGCTGGACAAGCCGACAATCTATGGATTCAAGGGCGGCGATTTGCTCGGCGTCGCTGAGCGGCTGGACTACCTACAGGATTTGGGCATCACCGCGATTTATCTCAACCCCATCTTTCAGTCCACGGCAAATCACCGCTACCACACGCACGACTACTACCGGGTTGACCCAATCCTCGGCGGCGACGCAGCGTTTCGGGAGCTGCTCGACGAGGCGCACAAGCGCGGCATCCGCATTGTGATTGATGGCGTGTTCAATCACGCTAGCCGTGGGTTCTACCAGTTCAGCCACGCTCTGGAAAACGGCGCAGCCTCGCCGTATCTTGATTGGTTTTACATTCGGGGCTTCCCGTTGCACGCATACGAAGGGCACGCTCAGTACGACTGCTGGTGGGGCATCCCTGCCTTGCCGAAGCTGAACACACGCACCCCTGCCGTGCGCGCGTTCATCTTTGACGTTGCCGAGCACTGGATCCGCTTCGGTGCAGACGGCTGGCGGCTCGACGTGCCGGGTGAGATTGACGACGATGCCTTCTGGCGCGAGTTTCGGCTGCGCGTCAAGCGCGTCAACCCAGAGGCGTATCTCGTCGGCGAGATCTGGGGAGAGGCGCATCGCTGGCTGCGCGGCGATCAGTTTGACGCCGTGATGAACTATCTCTTCGCCAAGGCATGCATCGGCTTCTGCATCGGCGAGCGCATGGACGCTGTGCTCACAAGCGGGCTGGGCTATTCGCCAGTGCCAGTGTTGGATGGGCGCGGCTTTGCCGCTGCATTGACCCGCTTGCTCAACCTCTATGACCGCGCCATTGTCGAGGTGCAGCTCAACTTGCTCGACAGCCATGACACGGCGCGCTTCCTCTCCATCGCACGTGGCGACGAGGCTGCCTTGCGGCTCGCCGTGCTGTGCCAAATGACCTGCCCAGGTGCGCCGAGCGTGTACTACGGCGACGAAATCGGAATGCTCGGCGGCAAAGATCCTGACTGCCGCCGCACGTTCACGTGGGAGCGCGAACGCTGGAACGAGAACCTGCGCGCGTTTTACAAAGCGGCGATCGCGCTGCGCAAGCGCTTCCGCGCCTTGCGCGACGGCGCATTCCGCGTGCTCGATGCTGCCGACCGCTGGGTCGCCTACTTGCGCCAGCGGGACGATGAAGCGCTCGTCGTGGTGCTGAACGCAGGTCAGCAGCCGCTGCAGTTGGATGTTCCGTTGGACGCGCCAGTGAACGCCACGCACGGTGAGGTCGTGCTCGGCGCCAAGGGTGATTACGCAGTCCAGCAGCAGCGCCTGATCGGCGTGCGCGTGCCTGCGCGCGAAGGCGTGGTGATCCAGTTATGCTGAGCGTTCGCGTTGCATCTGCGCGATCACACAGCGAATAGCGCCGTAGTCCACTTCTTCGGGCAACAGCGCCTTGATCGCGGGCAGCTTCTCTACGTCATCGCCGAGCTGAGCAACAGCGCGGCGAATGTGCTGCTCTGCGACTTCGCTGACCACGCTGCGCAGCGTTAGGCGTCCCTCAGTGATCAGGCGTGCGGCGTGGGCGTAGATTGTGCTCACGGCAAGCCCGCGCTGCTGCGCCACTTGGTGAACACTCAACCCTCGCTGCAGTAGCACGTAAGTCGCCTCAATCGAGGCTTCAACATCTTCTCGTGGCGGCTGTTGAGCACGACGGGGAACGCTCACCTCGCCGCGCGCGCGGCGAATGTGGTAGTCGCAACACGGATGCGCCGACACAGGCGTTGTCTCGCCGAAGTGCTCAAGCAACATCTGCTGACGACAGCGATCTGTAGCTTCGGCGTAAGCGATCATCTTGGCGAGCTGAGCGCGTTTGTGCGCGCGCCACTGCTGCACGTGGGCTTGGATTGCGTCGAGCTGCGCTTCGCTGAGCGGTTTGACCAGCGCGTGCACGAGGTGCGGTTCCGCCGGCAGGCGCTCGAGAGCGCCGACGCGCTCGAGCTGCGCTAGCCCCAAGCGTAGCGGCGTGTCTTCGAGCTGCGTGCGCTGTGCCAACGTCTCGATCGGCATCATCGCTGCGTCCCCTTGGGCAGCCTGCGCGAGCGTTTGATGCAGCAGGCGCAATGCTGATCGCAAGGGGGCATTGTTTTCAATGAACCACTCGTGGAGCTGCCGATCGCGTGGGTCGTAGAGCAGCACACACTGCGCTGGTTTGCCATCGCGCCCAGCGCGACCAGCTTCTTGGTAGTAAGCCTCGAGCGAGCCAGGCAGCGTGTAGTGCACCACAAAGCGCACGTCGGGGCGATCCACGCCCATGCCGAAGGCATTGGTCGCCACCATGATGCCGTGGGGGTCATTGAGAAAATTGTCTTGCGCCTGTGCGCGCGTCTCGCGATCGAGACCGCCGTGGTAAAGGTGGACGGGCGCGCTAAGTTCAACCGCCAAGCGTGCCGCGATTTGTTCAGCCTCGCGGCGCGTGCCCACGTAGATGATGCCCGCGCCAGATACCACGCGCACAATCTTGCGCAGCGCGCGCCATTTCTCCTCAGGCGAAGGCGCGAACCGCACGTGAAACACGAGATTCGGTCGCTGGAAGCCAGTGACCACGCGCAGCGGGTTGCGCAGATGCAGATGCGCGATGATGTCGTCCTGCACTTCCGTGGTAGCCGTTGCAGTGAGCGCCACAGTGACGGGCTCGCCGACGAGCGTCCGCATTTCATGCAAGCGCAGGTAGTCGGGGCGAAAGTCATGACCCCACTGCGAGATGCAATGCGCCTCGTCCACTGCGAGCAAGCTGATGTTCAAGCCGCTTAGCGCCTCAAGGAAAGTGCGGCTGCGCAGGCGCTCTGGGGCGATGTACACCAAGCGGTAGGCGCCGCGCCGCATGGCTTCAAGGCGCTCGAGCTGTCGTTCCGCGGGGAGCATGCTGTTGATGAACGTCGCGGGGATGCCTGCCTCGCTCAGGCGATCCACTTGATCCTTCATCAAGGCGACCAGCGGCGAGATCACCAAAGTCAGGCCGGGCAAGGCGAGCGCAGCGAACTGATACACCAATGACTTGCCGCTGCCAGTGGGCATCACCACCAGCACGTCGCGCCCGCCGAGAAGCGCCGCAATCGCCTCGCGCTGTCCTGGGCGAAAGTCGGCTAAGCCGAACCAAGCCCGCAGGCGCGCCCGCAGCTCGTCGCCACTCACCCCTCGTTCACGCCTCACCACCATCCGCGGTGACGAATGTAGAGCAACATCGCGATCGGGAAAGCGAACATCACCATCACTGCTGCTGCGAAGAGAATCCAGCGCTCGGCTTCAAACGTCAGCTCAATGCTTGCGCCAAAGAAGTTCATGCCGAAGAAGCCAGTGATGAACGTGAGCGGCATGAACAACAGCGACACAATGGTCAGCGCCTTCACCACGTTGTTGGTGTGATTGGCGACGACGGAGAGGTAGGTGTCCATTGTGCCGCTCACCAGGTCGCGCAGCGTTTCATTCAAGTCCGTGAGGCGCACAAAGTGATCGTAGACGTCGCGGAAATACACGCGCTCTTTAAAGTCAATCACGGTGAAGTCTCCGCGCGCCAGCTTGGCGAGCACCTCGCGCTGCGGACCCAACACGCGCCGCAGCGCAAGCACTGCGGATTTCAAGCGGAAGATGCGCTCGGCGAGCGAAGTGTCGAAGCGCGTGAACACGTCGCTTTGGATGGCGTCGAGGGCAGCGTCTATCTCGTCAATGCAGGGCATGTAGTCGCTAGCGATGGCATCGCAGAGCTGGTAGAGCAGGTAGTCGGCGCCACGCCGTGATCGGCGATCATCGCGCTGCACTGATTGCCACAAGCGCTCCAACACAGCAATAGGCTCGGTGTGATAGGTGACGAGGTAGTTGCGCCCTACGAAGGCGTCCAGCTCTCGAGTATGCAGGTGGCTGAGATCGGGGTTGAACGAGACCGTGTGCAGCACCAAGTAGATGTACTCACCCCAGTCGTCCACTTTCGGCAGGTGCGTCTCGTCGAGTGCGTCGTCCACAGCCAGTGGGTGGAAGCGCAGTTCCTCGCGCAGCAGGCGTGAGACCACTTGGTCCTCGCCTTCGCTGGGGTCGAGGATGTCTATCCACAAGAGCATGCCACGCTCCGCGAGCAACGTGAGCAGCGGCGTGCCATCTTCGGTGCGCGGCTGCATGGTGCCATCGGGGGCGCGCTGCAAGATGCGGATTTGCGCGGTAGAGCGTTGGCGTTGGGTCATAGTTGGCGATGCTTGAGGGCAATGTATGCTGCGAGCGCTTCGCGCCAATGGCGCATGTGGTCAATGCCGAGCGCTTGGAGCGCTGCGTTTTGCAGCACAGAGTAAGGAGGTCGTCGTGCTGGCGCGCCGTACTCGGCGCTGCTGATCGGCTGCACAGTTGGCTTCAGCCCAGCGAGCTCGAAGATCGCGCACGCGAATTCGTACCACGAACAAGCGCCGTCGTTGGTGATGTGATACGTGCCGTAGGCAGCGGTTTCAATCAGCGTGGCGATTTGCTGCGCGAGGTCGTGCGTGAAGGTAGGCGTGCACACTTGATCGTTTACAACACGGATAGGCTTGCCCTCTGCGGCAAGGCGCAGCATGGTGTTGACAAAGTTGCCGCCCTTGCCGCTCGCGCCAGCGATGCCATACAGTCCGCACGTGCGCACGATGTAGTGCTTGTGCCACGTGTTGCGCAGCAGAAGCTCACCCGCTAGCTTGCTCGCGCCATAGGCGCTGAGCGGGTTAGGCGGGTCGCTTTCCACGTAGGGCGCGCGCTTGGCGCCGTCGAACACATAGTCAGTGCTGATGTGCACGAGAGCAGCGTCCACTTCGCGGCAGGTGAGGGCGAGGCGGTGCACGGCGAGCGCGTTCACCGCAAAAGCTTGCGAGGCGTCGCGCTCGATCTCGTCCACGCGGTGGTAGGCAGCGCAGTTGATCACTACTTGCGGCTGAAAGCTGTGCAGCGTGGTTTGCACTTCTTTCGGCTCGGTCACGTCGAGCGCGAGGGTGGGGAAGGGCAGATCGTCATCGCCGAGCAGCGAGCGGCGACGCGTGGCGAGCACTTCGTGTTTCGTGCTGAGCACTGCAACGAGGTCGCGCCCGAGTTGACCGTTGGCGCCAGTGATCAACACGCGCATAGCGTTCAGGCTTCAGGCGCGGCTTCGGCACAATGCCCAAGCGCCTGCTTTCGCGTGCGCGTGCGCGCCTCGGCTTGCTCGCGGCGCCAGCGCGCAATCGCAGCGTGGTTGCCGCTGAGCAGCACTTCCGGCACGCGCCAGCCGCGGAACTCAGCAGGGCGCGTGTAGTGTGGATACTCGAGCAGACCGCTGGCGTGCGATTCTTCCGCAGTGACTTCCGGCGGGAGCACGCCGGGCACAAGGCGCGAGACGGCATCCACGATCACCATGGCGGGGATTTCGCCGCCAGTGAGCACGTAGTCGCCAATGCTGATGGCGTCGGTGCACAGATGCTCGCGCACGCGCTCGTCCACGCCTTCGTAGTGCCCGCAGATCAGGGCAATGCGCTGGTATTGCGCAAGCTCTTTCGCCACGGCGTGTGTGAAGGTGCGCCCGCTCGGGCTCATCAAGATGATCGGCACGTCTTTGGGCAGCGGCACGCCGAGCACTGACTCAACTGCAGCGAAGATCGGCTCAGGCTTCAGCACCATGCCGCTGCCGCCGCCGAACGGGTAATCGTCGGTGGTGCGGTGTTTGTCGGTGGCGTAGTCGCGGATGTTGTGCGTGTGGATCTCGATCAGCCCAGCGTTAATTGCGCGGCGGATGATGCTCTCCGCGAATGGGCTGTCGAACATGCGCGGGAAGAGCGTGAAGATGTCGAAGCGCATCGCGTGGCGCGTCACTTCTTCGAGCGCGGCGCTTTGGCTGCTTGCTCTTGTCGGCGTAGCCGATCCATGATGTCGAGCGGGTGGCTGATGGCTGCAGGGATGATGCGCACCTCGACCCCAGGCGCCACTTCGATCTTGGCAAGGTCTTCTTCGAGGTTGAGGTATGTGAGCTTGCCGATCAACCCGCCGACGGTGACGATCTGTTCACCCACTTTGAGCTCCTTGATGATTTGCTCTTGGGTGCGGCGCGCGCGATTGCGGGGGAGCTCCACCACCGCCCAGACGAGCACAAACACCACCGAGATGGTGATCAGCAGCACGACAGTCGCCAGCGTCAAATCCATGCCGTGAATTCTACGCGCGGGGTGATCCGATTTACGCCTCCGCGAGGGCAGCATTGCGCTCGCCCCGAGCCAGCAGCCGACGAAGTTCCTGCTTCAGCGCAAGATGTAGTATGTGCCCTTCTTCTCGCCGATGCGCAGCAGCACGCCTTTCTCCACTAGATCGGCGAGGTCGAGGCGCAGCGTTTCGGGTGTTACATCGGGGCAGAGCGCTTGGAAGTCTTTGTTGGTGATGCGCCCGTGTTCGCGCACATACTGGATGGCGCGCGCTTGGCGCTCGTTGATCTTCACGCGCATCTTGGTGACGGCGCCTTCAGCGGTGGGGAGCACAAGGTGGGGCGCTGCGCGGCGCTCGCGCATGTTGGAAAGCGTGACGGTGAAGCTGTAGGCAGTGGCGTGAAAGCGCGGCGCAGGATGCCCCGCGGCGATCATCTCCTCGATCATGCGATCTATCCCCAACCCAAGCTCCTCAATGTATCCCCACTGATACAGCCCCTGCACGATGCGGGGGTTGCGCGAGAAGTGTTCCTCAACGAGGTTGTCGAGCGTGATGTAGCCGGGCAGCCCGCCCGGCGAGATGATCTCGAGGCGGTCAGCGTACTTGCGCACCTCGATGCGCCGCCCGCGCAGGCGATAGTCGCGGTGCGCCACGGCGTTCACCAGCGCCTCGCGCACGGCAAACTCGGGATACTCCAGCACCTCTTCGCGCTCTAAGCCGCGCACCACTGCGCCAACGCGCATTTCTTCAAGGATGACCTGCCAAGTGCGCTCGACCACGCGCGCTAAAGGGCCGCCGATCTCCTCGCGCCGACCATAGCCGATGCGCCCGCTTTCGCCGCGTGGCTCTACGCCCGGGAACTTGACAAAAACCACGCCGCTTTGCGGCAGAAAAGCTTGGGGGTTCTTGCCGAAGAGCAGAATGCCGGCGACCGTAGGATTGCCAGCAAGATCGAGCGCGCCGATCTCGCGCAGCAGCGATGCAGCGCCGCGCGCGTCGTGCGAGGGAAGGTTGAGCGTGCGCCGTGTGCGCAACTGGCGCTTAGCGATGTATTCAGCGATGAGGGCGTCGTCGAGGTCGTCTAGCGTGGCGCCGGGAACAGTTTCTGCTTCGAAATCGCCGCTAGCTTTGGTCGCCGCAAGGTGGCGAATTTCGTCGCCGCCAAGCACGCGGTTCTCCGCTCCGCTGCGGACGAGCACGCGCCCGTCGGTCAAAGTATGCAAATCCACGCTGCGCGGCACATGCACAGCGAGCCGCAGCCCTTCCTCGTCTGCTGGCTCAAGCGTGGCGCGCACGGGGGGCGTAGTGTGCTGAGCCGCGGCACGCAGCGCAGCTTCCACTTCCTCAGCAGCAAACTGCGCCACTACTTGCCCTTGCTCGTCAAGCCCTGGCGCGATGATGCCACCGTCGGTGTTGGCAAGCGCCACGAGCGCCTCAGCGAGGGCGTGCGGCGTGAGCTGAGGCAGAGGGACGAAGGTCTGCGAAGCGACGCGCGCCATGCTCACTCGTGATGAACCTATTATCGGCAGATTTCGCAAAAGAGGCAATTTCGAGCAAGCCTTGTTTCAGCTCGGTCAACGGGTCGCTGTCCCTTCGCCTGACATCTTTGGATAAGGGCACAAGCGCCGCAGAGGGCATTGCTCGCACAACGGCGCGCGCGCGCGACACATTTCGCGCCCGAGGCGAATCAAGTTCAGGTGCAGCGCGCCATGAGCGCCCGGCGGACACAGCGCCTCCATGTGCACGTGGGTCTGGTCGGCGCTCATTGTGGGCGGTCGCAGACCGAGCCGCCCGGTCACGCGGTGCACGTGTGTGTCCACTGGAAACGCGGGCTTGCCGTAGCAGAACAGCAAGATGATGGACGCGGTCTTCATCCCCACGCCGTTGATGCTGAGCAGCCAAGCGCGCGCCTCGTCTAGGGGCATGTCCGCGAGAAAGTCAAGCGAGAGCTCGCCGCGCTGCTCGGTGATGCGGCGCAGGGCGTTCTGGATGCGCGGACCCTTCTGATTCGCTAAGCCCGCAGGGCGGATCGCTTCGATCACGGCGCTCACATCAGCATCGCGCACTGCTTCCCAGGTCGGGAAGCGCGCGCGCAGACGCGCGTAGGCGAGATCTCGATTGCCGTCGTTGGTGTTCTGCGAGAGGATGGTGGCGACCAACTCGCTGATGCCATCAAGCTTCGTCCACCGCGGCTCGCCATAGGTGGTGAGCAAAATTTCGTGGATGCGCCGCACCTTCTGGCGCAGCCGACCGAGAGCAGACGATTGGCTCATGCTGTTTCTGGAGCAGGGAGGGCAAGGCGCAGCAGCTCCGCGGGATCGTCGCCGCTGACCAACCAGAACCATGGCGAGCGTACTGCCTCGCTCGGCATAAGAGGCAACCCATCTGTCTTGCAGCGCGCGATCAGCCGATCGAAGCGCTCGCCGCCCATGTTCACCCGCAGCTCGGTAGGCAAAGGCTGCGCCGAGGGCAATGCGCGGATCAGCAGTGCGGGCGGGCGCGTGCGATTGGAGACCAGGGGATAGATCAGCAGCTCCGCGCGGCGCACAAACCCCTCGCCTGTGCTTGTGCCCGGCGCCCACATTTCCCAAGTCAGCTCCTCAGCCGTGCTGCCTTCGTGGGCGCATTGCCACAGACCGGGAGGTGCGCCGAGGTTGAATTGCCCGCCCATCGCGTGCTCCACGCAGAGCACCTCGAGCGAATCCACGAACACGTCCTCCTCGCCTGTGTTGCGCACGCCCAACTGGGCGCACCAGCCCTCGCCCAACGCGCGCCACTGCCAATGCACCTCGAGGTTGTCCTCCATGCGCTGAAAATCGAAGGCTGGCTCGCCGGTGTAGTGCGCGGCAAGCACGCGCATTGTGCGCGCAATCACCGATCCCGCGCGGTGGTAGCGCACTTGCGCGATCAGCTTGTGCAGCGTGGGACCGTCGTCCCAATTCAGCGTGATGCTGTGCTCGATAACCGTCAGGCGTGCGTTGGGGTTGACCATGTGGCTTCGATCATCGCTGATGTCGGCGTTGAGCTTAGCGCGTTGTGTATGTGCGCGAAGCGCGTTCAGCGCTGCTGTGACTTCAGCGCTGCCTCGACAGCCAGCGTGATGATCGGAACGATCACTGCTGTCGCAATCAGCTCAATGCCGGCTTGTGGCAAGATGACGGGCACGACCTCCAGCGGCACCTGCCCAAGCAGCAGCGCGATGCCGACCGTGACCACGGTGTTGGTCAGCGCGCCAATGATGCCCGCGCCGAGCGCTGCTGGCGCTGTGCCGAGACGGCGCAACACATTAAAAGTCGCCCAAGCTGCTAACGCGAAGATCGGTCGAGGGACGACGAGGGTGATTGGTCCGAACGCTGCTGTTGCCGGCAGCAAGAGATAGATCACGCCCATCACTACGCCGGCGAACATGCCTACGATCGGTCCACCGATCACAGCACCGAGAATGACCGGGAGGTGAAGCGTGGTCATGCTACCGCTGATGTTGGGCACAGGGATGGAGCCAAGCCCAATGAGCTGCAATGCGATGACCATGGCGGCAAAAATCGCCGCGAGCACCGTTGTGCGTGAGTCCAACGTCCAAGGATTCGAGCGTGTCAACATGCGTGCGTCTCCGAAGCATGCGTCTTTGGATGTGCTGTGAGAATCGCTGACCTCACGGCTAGTTGGTTTGTGCCACTACGATACACTGTGCGCGCCTCCGTGAGCGACGCCATCACTGTCACCCAACTTTCATACACCTACGCCAACCAGATCACCCCAGCGCTTGCCGAGATTTCGGCGCGGCTGCGTGCAGGCGAGCTGACATTAATCGTTGGGCGCAGTGGCAGCGGCAAAACCACATTGGCGCGTTGTATCAATGGCTTGATCCCACATAGCTACAAAGGGGGAACACTGAAGGGGCAATTGCGTTACTTCGACGAGGACTTGAGTGCCCTCTCTCTTGCACAGCGCGCACAGCGCATCGGCACGGTCATGCAAGACCCCGACAAGCAGATCGTCGCCACGCGCGTGTTCGACGAGATCGCCTTTGGCTTGGAGAATCTTGGCTTGCCGCGCGAGGCGATTGTGGAACGCGTGCACGCTGTTGCGGCGCAGTTGCGCATCGCGCACCTGCTGGAGCGCAAGACACACACGTTGAGCGGCGGCGAGTTGCAGCGCGTCGCGATCGCCAGTGTAGTCGCCATGCAGCCGCGCGTGCTACTGCTCGATGAGCCGCTCGCCTCACTTGACCCGCCCGCAGCGCATCAGGCGCTTGGTCTCTTTCGGTTGTTAACCCAGCGCGGGATGGCAGTGGTGATGATCGAGCATCGCGTGCGCGAGGCGCTGGCGCTCGCGCCAGAGCACTGCCTTGTGCTAGATCAGGGCCGGCTGACCTTCGACAGCAGCGGATCAGCCTTTGCTTTACAGCAGCGAAGACGTTCTGACGAGGCGGCGCTTGACCGGGCGCCACGGCGCCGACATGGGCAGGGGCGTCCGCTGCTCGTGTGGCACGACGTCACTTTCAAGTATCCCGACAGCGCACGCCCGCAAGTTGATCGCGTGAACATCGCTGTGCACGAAGGCGAGATCGTCGCCTTGCTGGGCGCCAACGGCGCCGGCAAGAGCACGCTTTGTCGCCTTGCGATCGGGCTGCTTCGCCCTCAGCAAGGGCGCGTTCTCGTGGAGGGCGAGGACGCCGCGCGCCTGAGCACAGCGCAGATCGCGCAGCGTGTGGGATATGTGTTTCAGAACCCAACGGCAATGCTCTTCGCGGAGAACTTGGCGGAGGAGCTGCGCTTTGGTCCGCGCAACGTCGGCTTCGACGCTGCGACGACCTCGCGCGCTGTTGCTGATGCGCTCGCCACTGTTGGGCTGGAGGCGCTGGACCTAAGTCGCTCACCGTTCAGCTTAAGTTTCGGTCAGCAGAGGCGCCTGGCAATTGCGGCTGTGCTGGCGATGCAGCCCAGTGTGTTGATCCTCGACGAGCCAACGGCTGGCTTGGACGAGGAGTCTGCCGAAGCGCTGATGGCGCGCCTAGCGCAACTTGAGCCAGCGCCGCGGGCAATGGTGGTGATCACGCACGATGTACGGCTTGCGTGGCGCTTCGCCACGCGCGTCGTCTTGCTGCGCGCCGGCGCAGTGATCGCGGATGGTCCAACTGAGGTTGTGCTCAACCAGCCCGCGCTGCTGCGCGAGGCGCAGCTCTTAGTGGATTGAGCGCCACGGCATGACTGCTCACGCCTCATCCTCGTCGGGCGCTGGCGAGGCAGGCAAGTTCACGCGCACGACTTCGCCGTGGCGATTGATCACTACGTAGAAGCCCAGCATTCCCAAGGACTGACGCACGATTTCAGGCAGACCTTGCTCCAGTAAGTGCTGAAATTGGCGATCCATGTGGCGCACAGCGTTCGCGATTGCGGCTTTGGTGAAAAGGTCGTCCTGTCCGATGAGGCGCATCGCTACTTCTGCGATCGCCTCCT
Organism: Thermoflexales bacterium; assembly: GCA_025057935.1. Lineage (GTDB taxonomy): Bacteria > Chloroflexota > Anaerolineae > J036 > Brachytrichaceae > DRWP01. The sequence goes on along the minus strand of JANWUW010000099.1, from coordinate 7,737 downwards.
CGTTGCGCAGCGCTTGCTCGCGCAAGAAGCCCAGCACTTGTCGATCCACCTTGTGCGCGTCCACGTGGAACTTGAAGCCGTCTTCGTTCACTACATAGGTGGGAGTGCTGCCCACGTAGGCAACCTCCACTGGGTTGTCTTGCTCGTCGCGCACCAAGCCTTCAAAGACCGCTTTCATCTCAGAGCAACCCGAGCCATGCTGCCACGCTTGGACCTAAGCCGAGCGCGTTTAGCGTCATGGGAGTGAGGATCACGCCAAGCGCGTTCAACCTTCGTCCACCGAGCAGCACTGGAATCATGCCGATCGTCGTTGCAACCAGCATGATAACCAGCCCGCCAGCGCCAGTGAAGCCGAAGGTGAGCAACACCGCAATTGCCAGCGTCGCAAGGGCAATTTGCTTAGCGGGCAAGCGCGTGCTCCAGCGCGCAAAGGTGCGCGCGCAGGTCCAAAGCGCGAGAAACGCCACAACGCCAGCCGCTGCAATGCCAGCAACTGCCAGTGCGTAATGACGCCAAGTCTGTGCAATGCCCAGCGCGCTGAACATGCCTGCCAACCCGCCGCGCACTAACCCCACGCCTGGCACAAACAGCAGCAGCAAGCTCCCCACGTAATACCCTACCTTCGAGGCACCGAGCGAGACCATGAAGACGCGCTCATCGCGCACAGCAGTGGCGTGTCCTGCGAGCAGCCCGCCAATGCTTCCCGTGATCACTGGAAGCACACTGCTGAACAACCCACCAGCGAGTCCTGTGAGAGTGCCGCGCACGATCAAGCGCGGCGGGAGCTCGGAGGCGCGCGTGGTTTGCAGCGGCAGCGCCTTGCTGAGCAACAGCAGTTGCATCAACCCCGGCACAGCAAACAAGCCGACGAACGCCGGCATGAGGTTCTGGAAGGCGGCGCTGATGGGCACAGGGCTGCGGTAGAAAAGCACCATGCCCAGCGCGCTGCTCAGCGTGAACGTGAGCAGCCCAGCGCCGAGATACGCCCAGCCAGAGGCGAGCCGCCGCCAAGGAGAGGGCGCGCGTTCGTCTGCGCGCGGCCACTCGCCGAGCAACAAGAACGCAATAATCGCCACCAGCATCCAGCCAACGTGCGGTTGGACGATCTGCCACACAGGCACCAGCACCCTTTCCAGCCACGGCGCAACCACAACTAGCCCTGCGAGCGCGCCTACGCTACCGCTGCCGACCAACAATGCTGCCTCAAAGCCACGCCCTTGCATGAACCAGCGCGTGGTCGGCAGAATCACAACAACGTTGGTGTCGTCGGGCGCGAAGAGGAACACTGCCGGCACAACGTTGACCACTGCCCAGCCCACTAACGCGCCGAGCAGAAACCACACTGCTGGCAATTCGGGGAAAAGCGCGGGGTGCTGCGCAAGCAGCAGAAAGAGCGCGCCCGCGACGTTGTAGATGTGCAAGCCGGGCAGAAGCGCCAGCGCGCTGCCCGCAAAGGCGCCGAGCAACGCCATCAGCACCAAGCCAACATCGCTCTGCGCGAAGGCAAGGAAATCGGCGCTCACACGTGAGAGGATTCTGGCTGCTTGTTGCGAAAGTCTACGAAGCGATAGCCGATGCCGCGCTCAGTGAGGATGTAGCGTGGGCGAGAGGGGTCTGGCTCGATCTTCTGCCGTAGGTAGTTGATGTAGAGGCGCAAATACTGGGTCTCGTCGCGATATTCCCAGCCCCACACTTTGGAGAGCAGCGTCTCGTGTGGCATCACCCAGCCGGCATTCTGGACGAGGTGATAGAGCAGGCGCCACTCCGTCGGTCGCAGCTTGATCACCTTGCCATCCACAATTACCTCGCGGCGATCGAAGTCAATTGAGAGCCGGTCGTCTATGCGGATGGGCGCCTTCTCCACCATTGCCGGCAGCTCTGCGCGGCGGATCACCGCCTTGACGCGCATGACCAGCTCGCGTGGGTTGAAAGGCTTCTTCACGTAGTCATCAGCGCCCAGCGAGAGACCGCGGATCACGTCGTCTTCCTCGCCGCGCGCTGTGAGCATGATCACTGGAACGTTGCTCTCCTCGCGGATCATGCGCAGCGCCTCAAAGCCATCCACATCGGGCAGCATCACGTCGAGGATGACGCAATCGGGCAGCAGCTCGCGCACCATGCGCACAGCCTCAAACCCCTTGTCGGTCGAGACAACGCGGAAGCGCTCCAGCTCGAGGTTGAGGCGGATGATGTTGACCATGCGCTCCTCATCCTCGACGACGAGCACTAGCTTCGATTCCTCACGCAGCGCAGGGTTAGACATGTGTTTGGGATTCTACTGCTGGAGATGAAGCAGGCGCTGCCGCTGTGAGATGCCGAATGCTCACCGCTGTCGCGCAGGGGCACTAACAAGCATTCCGTACGCCAGCGCCATAGTCCAGTGCTTCAGCAGTGCCTCGCATGACGATATCCCTCCAAAGGCTCCCAAACTGCAAACTACTCAGCGCCCTCCTGCAAGTAAGCTGGCTTCGGAAAGGAGATTTTCACTGGCTGACGGAAGGTCGCGTGACTGATCACCAGTTCCCCTTTTTGTAGGCGCGAGACATTTGCCTTCACGGCGGGATCGAGGAAGCGATACGCGGACGATGAGAGCTCAGCCGAGCCGCTGCGCCCGATCACCGTCGTTGAGCAGTTACCTACGACGCGCTCATGCACAGCGCTCATGAACTGCTCTGCGCCGAAAAGCACCACTCCCAGCGATCGCCCACGCTCCGCAATGTCCAGCACCTGCTCGATGATTGGCGACTCCCTCTCGCGCGCTGGTGCGTACTTGTTCAACTCGTCCACAAAGATAATGACCTTCTCCGGCAGGGTCTCGCTCTCGCTCCCTTCCTCGGCGTAGAGCGCGTAGATGGTACGCAGAATATCGCCGAAGACCAGCGTCTGCTCATCGTCGGCAAGGCGGGCGATGTCCACGACGATCGTCTCTCCGCCGCGTATCTTGGCGATCTCCTGGCTCAGGTTCTTGACGCTACCAGGGCGCTGTGAGACGAAAATCCCCGTCTGGCGGGTTTGCACGATGCGCCGGAGTAGTCGCCGAAAGCGCCCGACGGAAACGGCGCGCACATCGCCCACTTGCTGGGCTTGCCCTGTATTTGGATCCACCAAAGGTGGTCCATTCAGAAGGCTCTGCCAATCGGTCACCTGCTGCCACCGCCCTCTTGGCCCCCACCGGCCTGTCCTGGGATCGGAAAGCCCTTGGTGAATCTCACCGATGAGCGCGCCGACGGTATCCCAGGGATCGGGGATGTTGGAGAGCAGCAAGTCCAGCTTGTCGTATGTGTCCGCCAGCGAATAGGCGTAGAGGAACCAGTTACCCTCCGGAATGCGAAAACTGTTCGGTCGTCCGGTATTCAGGGTCTCCTTGTCGTAGGGCAGCAGGTAGCGCACGTTGCTGAACGGTTGGGGTTTTAGGCCGAGCGTGTCCCATAACTCGTGCTGCTCCGGAGGCAATCCGACGCGCGGTGGCTGGTCAATGGTGAGCAGATCGCCGTGTTTGACATTCAGGATGATGACGCCGATGCGGTCACGGTTCTCCGCCTTCTGCAGGATGGACTGGATGAGGAAGATCGCATAGGAGGTCTTTGTCGCCAGCCCAGAAATGCCGGTGATGTTGACGTGCGCGCCTTCAGGGCCAAGGATGTAGCGGCTGTCAAGGTAGACCACGGCGCGTGTTCCGTTCGACATCTCAATCAACCCCGCCGGCACACGGTAACGCTCCGGCACTTGGTCAATTCCCAGGGCGGTGTGAATGCCGACCTCGTCCGCAAAGCGCACCGCTCGGTCGTTCATCACCGGCATGTAGATGTCCTGGTCGTTCGAGAGGACGGCCACGTGCGCAACGGTCGTGCCCTGCCGCGCCGTGTTGGGCTCGCCTGTGACCTGCCCAAAGTCGTTCGAGATAAAGTTGGAAAGATGCGTCGGCGCGTCGGTGCTGTGGTCAAGGGTGTTCACGATGCCAAAGGTGCGGCTCGTCCCTTCAGGGGCAACCTGTTCGGCCTCGACGATGTCGAACGGATTGACGATCACCCCCGGCGCAAGCCAGAACGAGAAGGCGTCGGAAGAGTTGGGTTGGTTAGCCGTCGCCGAAGAGAGACCGATCACAGGGCGCTCACCAGACATGGGCTACCTCCATTTTAGGAATTGCTGGACAGCCTCCCGCGACAGGAGGCTCTCCTTCACAGCACGCTCGGCCAAGAAGATGGGGTACAGGTGCGCGTGCCAGCGGCGGTCCTGACCGTGCGGTGTGACGCTCCGCTCGGCGACCAGCGCGCGCGAAACCTCGTCTATCAGCTCAGAAGGCACGGGTTCCTGGGATGGGTTCACTAGCTCGACCTTGACCACTCCCATCAGCGGATAGTCCAGATGGGTCTGCTCGCGCAGGCGGACGTACCAGAAGACAGCTTTGCCGCCGCGGGCGCTGAAGACAGCGGTGCGATGTTGCGGTTGCAGGTCGGCGAGCATCTTGTAGACCGAGCGCCGCTCGGCGCGTGGCCCTCTGCCGAAGACAAACTGCGGGTCTTTGCGGAAATTCTTGGCCACGCCGACCACGGGCTTGACCTGATCGCCGCTGCTCAATTGCTCCAGCGTCGGGTTGAACAGAAGCGAGCCATCCACGATGAGCCAGCGTTCCGCTGCGAGTTGCGGCAGCAGCGCCTTGATGGTCTCCGCTTCTAGGTTGTGCATCGCAAAGCGCACTTTGCCTGCCGCTTTATTGCGCAAGTCGAAATCGGCAAGCACACCGCTGATGATGTCCTGTTCGGTTAGGTCCACCAGCCTGATGGCCGACTCGGCGGCAAGCTTTTTCAGTTTCACCCAGACCGCCTCCGAGAGGCGCTGCTTGCCCGCCAGCAAGATGTTATCTATGCGGAGCGCCTCGCGGCGCACCGAGCCATCGTCCTCGCGGCGCAGGACGCAGGCGCCGATCTGGGCATAGTGCACGGGCGACTCGCGCTCGTTCTCCAGCGCTGTGCCGAGGAAGTAGGAGCGGAACGAGCCGTCGAGAAAGTAGCGAAAGAGGTGCCGCTCGGCCCGGCCCAGCGGCGGCACCGGGCGGTAGAGGCGCAGAGCAGGCGACGCAGGATCGCGCTCGAAGATGGTCTCGAAGACCTTTTCCTCCTCGTTGAGCGCCTGGTCCTCGCGCTCCTCAAAGTCTGGGCGTTCCAGGTCCTCGACCGCGCCGCCCACGGCGGGGAGCACCTCCACGTCCTGGGCAATGGTTTTGAGGATCTGGCGTAGGTCTTGCAGGGCCTTCATTCCTCCTTTGCCTCCATCGCCGCTTCCGGCCCCCCCGCCAACTCGCGCAGGCTCTGCTGGATTTCCCGCAGTTCGGCGTCGCTGAGACCCCACAGTTGCGCCGCCTGCTGGTCAATCTCGGCTTCGAGGCGCGCCAACTCCGCCGCGTCCTCCCCCCGGGCCGCCTGGTGCGCCGCCTGCGATAGCTCCGCCAGCCGCTGGTGTACCCGGCTGGACGGATCGTAGCGCGGAATGCGGATGTGATCGAGAATGTGCGGATCCATTTGAATCTCTACCGCGTAGGATCGGGCTACAAACTGCCCAAGAGAAGAATTCAGGCAGGCACAGACGAAATGGGCTTCCTGACCGTTGGTGCAGTCCACAAGCATCAGTTTGTGATCGGGCACTGTGGCCTTTCCACCGCGCTCCCCCACGACGCTGGCTGTCATCGTACTGGCTTGCTCCCGCCACACCACCTTCCACGGGGCGAAGGTATAGTCGCCGACGTCGAACATCGAGTAGAAAGGGCCGGTTTCACTTACCCCGCCGCCGCGTTTGGGGCGCGTAAAGTAGCGCTTGAAGGCCGCCCGCTCGCGCAGGGTGCGCTCGAAGCGCTTGAGGTAGCCGTAGGTGCGCGGATAGCGGGTTTGCAGCTCCTTCTCGTCAATGCCCCGCCGCTTGACGGGGTCTTGCACCATCAGAATCCACGCTGAAGGTTCCGCCCGCCAGCGCTGCACATCCCGCCCGCGCAGGAGCGGGTAGAGCAAATCCGGCTCGATTGGCTCGGTCACCTCCTCCACCTTAATCTTGGCGCCCTCGGTCAGGTTGCGCACCACCACCAGCCCGTCAGGACGCTTGAGCACCGGCTCCACCCAGAAGACTGCGTTCGCACCGCCGGTGTAGGCTCCGGCATGGGCTTCATAATCGGACTGGCCCAGGAGCTTGCGCACGGCGCGCAGCGCTTTGGGGCGCGCGGTGAGCCAGGGAGAGGTGGAATCGCCGGGATTCACCGGTTCGGCGGAAAAGTTGAGCCGTTTGGTAGCCGCCTGCACCTCCTCCAGCGTGCTCTCGTAAGTGAAGCGGGAGCGCGTGTTGGGGCGCAGCGGCGTTGCTCCCTTACGCCAGACCGTGTAGGGCACCGGATACTTGGTCGGCTTGCCTTTCTCCAGCACCATCACCGCCGTGCGGTTGGAAGCGCCCTCGAAGGGGTTGAGGCTGACCATATCGTCCACGTGCACGACGGCCAGGGGTATCGGTTTTCCGCTGTCTTGGGGAATCTGAAAGCGCCGAAATCCCTGACCGGCACCAGAGGTCTTGAAAAGCGACTGCGTAATGACAAAGCCGAGTTTTCCCCCGTCCCTGAGCAGCCTGTCCATCACGGTAAAGGTCATCAGCATCGAGATGTCCTTTTTTCCCTTGCCCAGGATGGTATCCATTCCGCCGTGAGGAAAAAGGCCATAGCGCTCCCAGATCGGTTTGATTGCCTGACGGTAGCCGTCGGGCAGGTTCTCCCAATTCACCCACGGCGGATTGCCGACGACATAGTCAAACTGACCGACGGTGAGCGGGGCAAAGTTGTTCTTGAGCAGGCGCGCCCAGAGGCCGTTCATCCCGTGCCGGTGCAGATCGAGCATCTGCTCATAGAGATCGCGGGTCAGCGAGATGGCGCGGTCGTCCCAGCCCGGCCCTCCCCCGCTGGGGGATGAGGGGGTTAGCTCGTGCTCGACCCGCTTGATGAAGCTCTCGGCCTCCAGGCCGGCGCGCAGGCTCTCTTCTAGCAGGTCGCAGAAGCGGTCGAAACGCCCTGGTTGGCAAAAGACTGCAGGCACGCTGAAAATGCCAGCGGCGGTGGGGAACTCGTAGGCGTCGTGGCTGAAGAGGTCTGTGCCCAGCGCCGGTGTGCGCACCGAGTCGGCCAGGTAGATGGGGATGGTGACGTCGCCGCGCCGGTGTTCCAGCAGGTCGGCGACTGCCAGCAAATAGTTGACCCGTGCGGTTAGCACGGCCAGCGGGTTCAGGTCAAAGCCCACGACGTCGCTCAGGATGCTCTCCAGCAGATCGCGCTCCGGCACCAAGAGCGCCCGGCCCAGCTCGATCATCCGCGCAATGATGAGGATAGGGAAAGTGCCGGAACCGCAGGCCGGGTCGAGGAAGCGCGTGCGCAAAAGCCTCTGGCGCATCCGGCCTTCATTGCGCCGTGGGTCCCCGGCGAAAAACTCATGGTCCACCTGCACCAGCAACCGTTGGGCCAGCCAGTCGGGAGTATAGTATTCACCCAGGTTGTGGCGGATCTCGCGCGGCAGGAGGTAGTGGTAGAGTTTCTTGAACAGGTCGCGCGTCTCTTCGGGCACGAGGGTCAGCGTGGTGGGATCGTACTCATCGAGGCGGCGGATAATCTCGCGGATGGCCGCTTCGATTTTGTCATTCCAGGCGTGGAGGTACCATTCGAAAAAGTCCCCTTCCAGCAGGTTGGTGAGGCCATAGGCGCGAAAGATGCCGCCC
>JANWUW010000058.1 GCA_025057935.1 Thermoflexales bacterium | reverse complement strand
GCGGGACAACTCAAGATGATCTTGCAGCGACTTGGGATTGCCGCACGTGTGTTCTATGAGAACAAAGGGCGCCAAAGCATCGTGAACGGTAAGGTGGTGCGCAGCACGCACAGGTTTCACTTGATGGTGGGAGGGAAGAGCGCGCAACGGCTTGCCCATGCACTCGGAGAAAAGCGCGCGAGCATGAGCAGCAATCGGCAACGGGGCTTTTGGGCGGACGGGGGATATTGGCTGCCCATTCAGAGCGTCGAGGTTCAGCCTTACGAGGGCTTGGTGTACAACTTGGAGACTGAAGACCACTCGTATACCACCGCTCAGGGCTGCGTGCACAACTGCGACAACGTGCCCTATGCCGACTTGAGCGACTTTTTCTACTGCTTGACGCCCGATACTTTAGTGTTGACTGAGGAGGGCTACGTGCCGATTGAGCGTGTTCAGGTGGGGATGCGAGTGTTGTCGCATCGTGGGCGCTGGGTGCGCGTTCAGGCGGTTTCTCAGCGGCGCTATGAGGGGCACCTCTATGCGGTGCGTGTGGCGTACTGCTCTTTGCCACTGAGGATCACGCCGGGGCATGAGGTGTTGGTCTGGCGTCGCGGGGCGTCCTGTGCAGAGTGGATCCCCGTGGAGTGGCTACAGGTAGGCGACCGGCTCTTGTTGCCGCATTATCGCCCTGCATCGTCGCCCACTGAGGTTGCACTGAGCGACACGCTGACGAAGGCGTACCCTACCGATGGGGAATGGCTTTACTATGGGCGTGTGTCGGATCGGACGCTGCTCGTGCATCGGGCGTTGGCAGGATGCGTGGAGACACCGCGCGGGACTTTAGCGATGTTGGCGCGCCAACCGAATGTTTCGTATCGGCAGGTCGTTCGGCTGCGCTGGCAAGGGCAGCCTGACAAGCTCCGCGTGCCCAATCGAGTGCCTGTGGATGGTGCGTTTGCGCGGCTAGTGGGCTACTACCTTGCGGAGGGTAGTGTAACCTTGCGCTCTAACGGTCGGCATGTCTTGTCGTTTAGTTTTCACATCGAGGAGGAGGCGCTGCTCAGCGATGTAGAGCAGCAAATGGCTCAGCTATTTGGGTTGCGCGGGCGACGCGCCTTGCGCCCCTCAGAGCGCGCCGCGTACTTGTTGTACTACAGCAAGCCTGTTGCCGAGTTCTTCGCGGAGACCTTCGGGCGCGACTCGGCGCACAAGCGATTGCCCGCGTGGTTTTTAGACTTGCCCGAAGCGCTGCTTGAGGAGTTTGTGCGCGGGTTCTGGAGGGGCGATGGAAGTGTTGGCGACGAGTTCTGCCAGTTGACCACCACCTCTCCGTATTTGGCTGGTCAGCTACGCCTTATTCTTCAGCGGCTGGGCATTGCTGCCCATCTGTACTGGGACACGAAGGAGCGCACAGCACAGTGTGGAAATAAACTCGTACGCGCTCGCCCGCGCTTTTTGCTCAAGGTATGGGGCAAGCATCGCCAGCGGCTCAAGGAGCTACTTGGCGTTCCAGTCTCGCCTTTACGCGAGGGCAAGTATCTTATTGAGTGGAGCGAGGCAGGGCTGTGGGTACCTATCCGCGAGATTCGCACCGTTCCGTACGAGGGGTTCGTTTACAACTTGCAAACAGAAGACCATTCCTACACTACAGCTCAGGGATGTGTGCATAACTGTTGGCTCAAGCGCACGATTGGGCACTTGTACCCGGAGCTATTCGCCACGCCCTTGACGCCTAAAAGCGAGGAACTTGTCGCCGATGCCTCCAAGCGAGGGGGAATGGAACAAGCTCTCCGTTGGTTCTATGAGGGGCTAGCGCAAAGCTTTCGTGAGATCCGACGTGTGCTCAAACCCGATGGCATTGCTGTCATCGTCTTTGCCCACAAGACGACCGAAGCTTGGGAAGCAGTCATCAACGCGCTACTCGAGGCTGGGCTGTACATGACGGCTTCTTGGCCGATCCACACCGAGATGCAAGCGCGGTTGCGCGCGCAGGAATCAGCGGCGTTGGCATCCTCGATTTACATGGTCTGCCGCAAGCGCCCACCAGATGCGCCAGTGGGAGAATACAACACAGTGCGGCGCGAGATCGAAGCGCGGGTGCAGCAGAAGCTAGCGCAGTTCTGGGACGCAGGCATTCGCGGGGCGGACTTCTTCATGAGCGCGATCGGGCCGGCGGTGGAAGCATTCGGCAAATACGCGCGCGTGGAGAAGCGCTCGGGTGAGCAGGTGACGATTGCTGAACTGCTAGAGTATGTGCGCAAAGTGGTCGCCGAGTTTGCGCTCAGCCGTATCTTGCAAAACGCGCAACTGGGCGGCGTGGATGCGCTGACGCGCTTTTACCTGCTCTGGCGCTGGACATATAACCACGCCCGCGTGCCGTTTGACGAAGCTCGCAAGCTCGCTGCTGGGGTTGGCGTGGAGCTGAGCCAACACTGGTTGCCGGGCGGACTGGTGCAAAAGGACAAAGAGCACATCCGCGTGCTCTCGCCGCAGGATCGTGCGAAAGACGCTCGCTTTGAGCGAAAAGAGCAGTTCGACACAATGGTGGACGCGCTGCATCGCGCTTGTGTGCTTTGGGAGGAAAACCGCCAGAGCGAGCTTCGCGAACATCTTGCGAAGACCTTCGGGGCAAACGAGGTGTTCTGGCAAATCGCACAAGCCATCAGTGAGGTGTTGCCAAACCACGACAAGGAGAAACAAGTGTTGCAGGGCCTGCTGTACGGTCGTGAACGAATCACCAGCCGAATCGCGAGCGAACAAGGCCCGGATCAACAGCAACTGCGCTTACTTAGGGAGGATGAGTGATGAGCACGTTGAAACCGTGGACTCAGGTGGTCATCCCGCACAGCGATATCCGCAGTGGTCGGTTCGACGAAGCGGTGTTTGCAGCCGATCTTTCGGACGTAGTTGCCAACCGCGGGCCGCTCGAGTATCGCGATGCAGCGATGTTTTTCCGCAAGACCTATCCTGCGAAGGGGCTGGTGCAGTTGCTTGCGAGCGTGATGAAGCGGCTTTCAGGGCAGGGCGATGGAGAGGCGGTGATTCAAATCCAGACGCCCTTCGGCGGCGGCAAAACGCACAGCTTGATCGCCCTTTACCACCTCATCAAACATGGTCAGGAGCTGGGCGGCGCGATCGCTGAACTTTTGCAGAAAGCGGGTGTGGAGCGCGTGCCGGAGGCGCGGGTGGTCACGTTCGTAGGCACTGCAGCAGATCCGATCAGCGGCAGGACGCCTTGGGGCGAAATCGCGCATCAACTGGGGCGCTACGAGCTTCTGGAGGCGCACGATCGCAAGCGTCGCGCGCCGGGCAAGGATTTGCTGCACCAGCTCCTGAGCGCTCAGCCCACGCTGCTCCTCATGGACGAGATCGCTGAATATGCGGTCAAGGCGCGTGACTTCCGCGACCAACTGGTGGCGTTTTACCAAGAGCTGACCGAGGCGGTGAAAGTGCTGCCTCAAAGCGTGCTGGTTGTGACGCTGCCCTCAAGCGCTCCCTACGGTGAGGAAGGCGAGCGCGCGCTGCGCGAGCTGCAGCGCGTGTTTGGGCGCGTGGAGAGCATTCGCACGCCGGTCGAGGGCGAGGAGATCTATGAGGTGATCCGCCGGCGCCTGTTCGAGCACGTCGGCGATCCAGAGGACATCCGCCGCACGGTTGAGGGCTTCTTCGAGATGTACCACCAGCTCGGCGACGATGTGCCTCGTGAGGTGCGCGAGCCTGCTTATCGCGAGCGGATGCGCAAGGCGTATCCTTTTCACCCTGAGGTCATTGACGTTTTGTTTGAGCGTTGGAGCACCTTCTCGGATTTTCAGCGCACGCGCGGAGTGTTGCGTCTGCTGGCATTGGTGGTGAGCCAACTCTATCGCGCTCAGCACCCTGCGCCGCTGATTTTGCCTGCGCATCTTGACGTCTCGCAGCCCGGGATTCGCGGCGAACTGCTGCGCCACATCGGCAACGAGTATCAGGGCGTCATTGCTTCAGACATTGCTGCTGGCGGCAATGCAAAAGCAGAGCGGATTGACCGCGAGGTGGGATCTGAATACGAGCGCTACAACGTCGCCAGCGGTATAGCGCGGGCGATCTTCTTCATGTCGTTCAGCGGCGGCGGGCAACAAGGAGTGGGGCTTCAGCGCCTGCGCCTGAGCGTGCTTCAACCAGGTCTGAAGTCTGCCATTGTTGGCGATGTGCTCTTGCGCCTGAGGGACGAATTGTGGTACCTGCATGAAGAGAAAGGTGTGTATCGCTTCTACAACCGACCTAACCTGAATCGCGTGATTGTGGAGAAGGAGGAGGCGATAAAGCCTGAGGCAGTGATGGAAGAAATGCAGCAGCGGTTGGAGAAGCTGGCGGGCAACGCGATGCAGGTGATCCTCTGGCCGCGCGCGTCGCAGGATGTCCCGGACACGAAGGCGCTCAAGTTGGCTATTCTCTCGCCCGAGCACGCTTACAGCCGCGAAGAGACCAACGCGCTCGTTCGAGAGCTGCTCGACAAGTGTGGTCGGAATTTCCGCGTGTATCGCAACACGTTGCTCTTGCTGGCTGCTGACGCCAACGAGCTAGATGGACTTTGCCGCTCGCTCAAGCGCTACCTTGCGTATCGCGCCGTTCAGGAAGACAAAGGTCTTTGGCAGCAGCTCTCTGAGGAGAATTGGCGCGCTGTGGAGACGAAGATCAGCGATGCGGACGGCATCGTCAGCCATCGCTTAGTGAGCGCCTATCGGCACTTGGCAAAAGCGGAAGCGAATGAGCAAGGAGTGGCGTGGTTCGATCTTGGTTTGTCCACATCGGGCAAGAGGCCCTCGCTCACTCATCGCGTGCGCGAGTATCTAATTGGTGAAGACTTGCTGCTCGAGAAGCTCTCGCCGAACTACCTCATGAGCAGCGCAATGGGAGCAGATGATCAGGAGAAGCCGGCGAAGGAGATCTACGAGGCTTTCCTGCGCTATCCAAACCTGCCCATGCTGGAGAGCAGTCAGGTGATTCTCGGGGCACTGCGGGAGGGCGTCGAGCGAGGAGCTTTCGGGATCAGGGTCGGTGACAGCGTTTACGAAAAAACCTTGCCTGAGGCGCTCCTCGAGCAACTGCTAGAGCAGGGGACTCTCGTAGTGCGCAAACCTGCGCCGGAGACCGCACGAAATCCCGAGCCAAAACTGAGCGAGAAAGAAGAGGGGACTCCCTCACTGGGCAGGGAACAGCATCAGCAGCGGAGCCTCAAGTTGGACTTTGTGATCGGTTGGGATAAAGTAGCCGAGTTTGTGAGCGGTGTGCTCAGGCCTATTCACAGTGCTAACGCTGAGCTCACCGTGCGCATCATCCTAGAAGCGCGAGGTGCGATTCCCGACGCAGTCCTTAGCGCCGTGGATGAGACGCTCCGCCAGATTGGAGCTCGGATCGAGCAAAGGCAACTTACGCCCCTTGCGTGATGGGGCAGCATTTTGTGCTCGCGCGGGTCGGGGCTTTTGTTTCAGGGCAAGTCTATTGGCACTTGCGGCGCCACTACTTCGCCTCTGCTCGTTAGTAAGCCGACGCCTTCGCTTTCGATCAGCTTTCGCGCCCCGATGTCCACTCGGATCGCGTAGAAATACAGATAGCAGGGGCCATGCAGCCCGCGCTCGGCTAGGCGACGCTGCCAGTTCGGGTCACGCACCCGCTGCACCCATGCCCGCACTTCCCGTTGGCTCAGCCGTGCCTTTGCTTCGACCACTCCCCATACTCGTCGCCCTGCCGAGTCTGAAAACAGCCTCAGCACGTCAATTTCGCCGTCCAGTGCGAGGGTTGTCTCGGGCTCGAGGGCGCGGAAGCCCTTCTCCTCCATCACGAATTCGAGCACGCTGGCAGCTTCCTCCTCGAGAGTAGCGCCGAACGTTTGCTGAAGCTTGCCTACAGCAAGCTCAAGTGTATCGAGACGTTTCTCCGTGCGTTGCTGGGCTTCAGCAAGTATGGCGACGGCTTCTTCGAGCCGCGTGACGCGATCTTCAAGCCGTGTGAGGCGCTCTTCTGCGCGGCGTTGTGCCTCGGCGAGCGCGGCGACAGCTTCCTCGAGTCGTGTGAGGCGCTCGTCTGTGTGGCGCTGTGCCTCGGCGAAGGCTTCCTCAAGACGCGTGAGGCGCTCTTCTGCGCGGCGTTGTGCCTCAGCAAGCTCGCGCACCAGAGCTGGTAGCTCTAAGAGCTCGTCAGTCAGCACAAGCCTGCGCAGCTCAGCGCGCCACTCTGGGTGCGCCTGCAGCGCTTCGACAAGGGCTCGAAAATCAGCATACTCTAACGCCATCGCCAAAGTTCTCGCGGCGAGGATTGTAGCATCTGGCTAACCGAGCAGAACACGAATGACTATGCTGCCTACATCAGCGATGCGCGCTGTGGTAGAATAGGATGTTGCAGGGTGACGTAGCTCAGCTGGTAGAGCAGGGGACTCATAAGCCTCGTGTCGCAGGTTCGAATCCTGCCGTCACCACCTGTGCAGCATTGCCCCATTGTTGCCCTCGAATCTACCCTCATCACCCACGGATTCGCCTATCCTGACAACTTACACATCGCGCTCGAGCTCGAACACGTCGTGCGCGAGAATAGCGCGCAGCCGGCGACCATCGCCATCCTCGACGGCAAAGTGCGGGTCGGCTTGACTGAGGCGGAGATCCGCTTGCTTGCCCAAGCTCAAAACGTGCGCAAGTGCAGCACCCGCGACCTCGGCTACGTGTTGGGGCTAGGCGGTCACGGTTCGACAACCGTTGCGGCAACGATCTTCCTCGCGGCGCGGCACAACATTCGCGTCATGGCGACGGGCGGCATTGGTGGCGTGCATCGCGGTCACCCGTTCGACGTGAGCGCCGACCTCACCGAGCTGGCGCGCACGCCGATCACCGTGGTGTGCGCTGGACCAAAGGCGCTGCTCGACCTCGAGCTCACGCTGGAGCACTTGGAGACGCTGGGCGTGCCAGTGATCGGCTACCAAACCGATACCTTGCCGGCTTTCTTCGCGCGCTCAAGCCGCTTGCCTGTGGATGTGCGCGTGGACACGCCCGAGGAGGTTGCGCGCATTGTGCGCGCGCGGCGTGAACACGCCCTGCCTGGCGGCGAGCTGGTGTGCGTGCCCATTCCCGAATCTGAGGCGCTCTCGGAGGACGTCGCTGAAGCCGCGATCGCCGAGGCGCAACGTCGAGCTGACGCGGCTGGCGTGCGCGGCGCTGCCGCGACGCCATTCATGCTTGCTGAGATCGCGCGCCTCACCAACGGCGCAAGCGTGCGCGCGAACATGGCGCTGCTGCGGAACAATGCGCGCGTGGCGGCGCAGATCGCGCACGCCTTGCACGCGCTCCCTGCGCTTTGAGGATTGCTGACATGAGCCGCAAACGCATTCTCTTCGACACTGACCCCGGCGTGGACGACGCGATGGCGCTGCTGCTAGCGCTGGCGTCGCCAGAGCTGGAAGTAGTCGGCGTGACCACAGTTTTCGGCAACAGCACTGTTGAGGCAACGACGCGCAACGCGCTTAACCTGCTGCACTTCGCGGGGCGCACCGACATCCCTGTCGCGCGGGGCGCGGCGCGCCCAATGGTGTTGCCGCTTGATCGCACTGCTGAGCACGTGCACGGCGAGGATGCCATGGGCAACATCGGCTGGCACGCGCTGCTGCACCCTGACCTGAAGCCGATTGATCGCCCGGCGGCGCAGTTCATTGCCGCGACGATCATGGCGCACCCGGGCGAGATCACGTTGGTTGCGGTAGGTCCGCTCACCAACGTGGCGCTGGCGTTGCAGCTCGAGCCGCGCCTTGTGCATGCTGTGCGTGAGGTGGTGATCATGGGCGGCACTGTGAGCACGCCAGGCAACGTCTCGCCCGTCGCCGAGGCAAATCTCTACGCCGACCCGCACGCGGCGGCAGTGGTGTTCAATGCTGGACTGCCGCTCACGATGGTCGGCCTAGACGTCACCATGCAGGTCAAGATGGACGACAGCCACTTCGCGCGTTTGCGGCAGGCAGGGCGCTTCGGGCAGTTTGTGGCGCAGATCGTTCCCTTCTACCAAGAGGCGCACCGTCGGCGCTACGGCTATCCCAACGGCCAGATTGACACCCACGATCCCTCAGCGATGGCGTATGCGATCGCGCCAAGCTTGTTCGCGGGCGAGCGTTGGTCCATGACGGTAGTCACCGATGGCCCTGCGCGCGGCATGACAATCGCCGACCGTCGGCGGCGCTTCTTAAACACGCCAGCGGCGTACTGCTTGATGCATGTGGATGCGCCGCGCGTGGCGCAGTTGATCACTGAGCGCCTTGCTGCGGCTGGCGCATGAGGTTTGCTTCAGGATGTTGGCGGCAAGCCCTCGACGAGGATCAGGCGCGAGCGCGCGGTGCGATGGCGAATGGCGCGCGCTCGCGCGTAGGCCTCGGAGTGGTACCAAGCGCGTGCTTGCTCGAGAGTAGGGAACTCGATGACGACCACGCGGCGCGGCTCCCAATCGCCTTCGATCACTTCCACTGTGCCGCCGCGGACGATGTAGCGCCCACCGAATTGCGCTACTGTGGGCGTGGCGAGCCGCTTGTATTCCTCGTACTCGACGGGATCAAGCACCTCGATGTCTGCGATCACGTAGGCTGGCATTGCGTCAGCGCTCTAGCAAGCCGAAATGTTCGTAGTCGTTCACGAGCAGATAGAGCGGCGGCTCATCTTCCTCAACGGCGGGAAAGCGCCCAACCGGCTCGTAGAAGCAGTTGTCGTTTTGATCGTCGTTGACCAGCGAGACCTCGCCGACGAGCGTGCGCCCATCTTCTGCCCAGAAGCGGTGCCAGCAGTAAGGCTCGAGGGTGACGCTCTCGCCTGGGCGCAGGCGAATGATGCCGCCTGCTGGCACAGTGCGCCAGATGCCGTCGCTGAGCAAGCGCACTTCGCTCTCCGCAAGCGTGTTCTCGGGGCCAGCGTTGTACACCTGCACGAGCAAATCGGCACCGCCGCGGTTGATGATGTCTTCGGTCTTCGTCCAGTGGTAGTGCAGCGGGATCATCTGCCCAGGTTCGCAGATGAGCACTTTCTCGCAGTAACACATGCCGCGCCCCGCGCGCAGCGCTTCGAGCGTGCCGTTGCGCAGCGTGAAGAGGAACAATCCAAGCGTCTTGAAGTGCCCCTGCCCAAAGTCGGTGATGTCCCAGCCGAGTCGGCGTCGCATCACTTCTTGCGCTTGCGCGCGGTGAGCGACCCAATCGTTGAGTGACCAGTAAGCCCAAGGGGGCAAGTGAAAGTGCATGGCGCGCAAAAAGGCATCTGCTTCGCGCATGATGGTGTTGATTTCGGAACGTTTCATGGCCTGCTCCTATGGTTAGTGCATGCGCATCCAGATCGGCAGCTCCGTTTCGTCGGGCTGGGCTTCCGCAGGAGGCTGCTCGAAGGAGGCGCCGCGCTGCGTGTGTGTGGCGTGCCAGCCTTCTGGCTTGATGGTGGTGTCCTCGCCAGCGAGCAGCCCAGCAACCCCGCGCTGCTGCTGTTGGGCAAGCGGTGGATCAGGCACCCACTTGGTCTTTTTCGGTCGTTGGTAGTCAGTAGGCTCGACGTAGGTGCTGATGTAGCCCTCAAAGTTGCGGAAAACGAGGCGATCGTGAGATTGCGCGATCAGGTAGTTGGGCATGACGGGCACCTTGCCGCCTCCGCCGGGCAGATCAACGGCGTAGGTGGGGATGGCGTAGCCGCTGGTGTGACCGCGCAGCGCCTCCATGATCTCCAGCCCTGCCGCTACTGTGGTGCGGAAATGACCTGATCCGCGCACGAGGTCGCACTGGTAGAGGTAGTATGGGCGCACGCGCATCTTGACCAGCTCGTGCACCAGCTTGAGGATGGTGTTAGGGTGATCGTTGACGCCTGCAAGCAACACGCTTTGGTTGCCGAGCGGAATGCCAGCGTCAGCGAGCTTCGCACAGGCGCGCGCCAGCTCGGGCGTGATCTCCTTGGGGTGATTGACGTGGATGTTCATCCAGAGCGGATGGTATTTGCGCAGCATGTCCACGAGCTCATCGGTGATGCGCTGCGGCAAGAAGACGGGCACGCGCGTGCCGATGCGAATGATCTCGACATGCGGAATGGCGCGCAAGCGGTGCAGCAGGTCTTCCAGCACGGGCTGCGGCAAGATGAGCGGGTCGCCGCCGCTGAGCAGCACATCGCGCACTTGCGGCGTGCGGCGAATGTATTCGATCTGCAGGTCGTGGTCGCGGCGGCTGAAGGTGGCGTGGTAATTCCCAACAATGCGGCTGCGCGTGCAGTAGCGGCAGTACGAGGCGCACTGCGTGGTCACGAGCATGAGCACGCGGTCGGGGTAGCGGTGCACCAGCCCGGGCACAGGCGAGTGCGCGTCCTCGGCGAGCGAGTCCTCCATCATGCCCTCGAACGCCTCCAGTTCTCTCGCGCGCGGGATCACCTGCAAGCGCACAGGACAATCGGGATCATCAGGATCGATCAACGATGCGAAGTAAGGCGTCACATCCACGCGGAACTTGTTGGGCGCGCTCAGCCCAGCGATCTCCTCGGGAGTGAGGTTGATGATGCGCGCGAAGTCCTCAACGGTGTTGAGACGATGGCTGAGTTGCCAACGCCAATCATCCCATTGGGCGTCGGGCACGTCAGCCCAGAGCGCAGGTCGAGGCGTGCGTCCCTGAGGCGGGTAAGCGGGTAGGTCGCTCACAG
This sequence comes from Thermoflexales bacterium, assembly GCA_025057935.1. Lineage (GTDB taxonomy): Bacteria > Chloroflexota > Anaerolineae > J036 > Brachytrichaceae > DRWP01. The sequence goes on along the minus strand of JANWUW010000058.1, from coordinate 23,432 downwards.
TGGCTCAAGGGATAACGACTTGCGGCGCCACCTGTGCGAAGATTTGCCGCAAGTCATCTGCCGAACGCGCGCCGGGGAAGCGCTGTCCATTGATGATGAAGGTGGGCGTGGAGTCCACGCCGCGCTGTTCCGCTTCGCGGCGCTGCTGGAGCACTTGTTGTTCGTAGCGGTTGCTGTCGAGGCAGGCAGCAAAGGCGTTGGTGTCCAAGCCGGAGATCGTGGCAGCCATCTCTTTGAGGCGCGCCTTGCTGTAGTTGCCGACGTTCTCGGCGCCGCTCGGCGGTTGATTGGCGAAGATGGTGTAGTGCATCTGCCAACCGCGATCCTGCTCTGCCGCGCACAAGACAGCTTGGGCGGCGTCGCGTGATTCGCGCCCGCCAACGCGATCTTCGAGGAAGGGCAGGAATTTCACTTCGTAGCGCACCTTTCCGCTCGCAGCGAACGCAGCGATGATGCCTGGCTCGAAGTTGCGCGCCTGCAGTCCGCAAGCTGGGCACTGGTAGTCAATGAACTCCTCGACGCGGATCGGCGCGTCAGCGGGACCCCAGGCGAGTGCGCGCGGTTCAGCATTCGGCGGCGTCTCGGTGTAGGTCGCTGCGCGCACTGGCGGCAAGCCCGGCTGCTGCCCGCCGCTCACCGTGCTCAGCACCAGTGCGCCGCCAACTACCACCAGCACAATGACGATGATGGTGACAGCGATTTGCAGCATGCGCTTGCGTTCTTCGGCGCGGCGACGTGCCTCTAACTCTTTGCGCTTGGACATGTTTTGCTACCGCACGCAGAAGATGTGTGCACGCGATTGTAATCAAGTCGCGCTGCGGTGCGCCTAAAAAGCGGCGCAAGTTCGGGAGTGACTATAATCCAGCGAGTCGAGTGAACTGTCCACACTGCAACAGCTCTCATCTCGTCAGGTATGGCAAGAACTACGGCAGTAACACGCTGTGCTGCCAATGCAAGGACTGCCGCCGCTTCCACACTCCGAAACCACGCGGTTACCCCTGAACTGTGCCAGCAAGCTCTCGCCGTCGATGAACACAGCAACCGTAGCATTGCGCAGAGGCGCAATATCAACCATCAGACTGTGGCGAACTGGGTCAAGGCAGCGGGCAACGCAGCCAAAGCACGGGGCTGCCCTTGCTTGCCAGCAGTGCGGGAGCGTCGCTGAATTAGACGAACTGCATACTTTTGCAGGTCAAAAAGTTGGCTTGAGCGACAGACGCGGTGCTTTTTGAGCTTTGTGGTGACGGATGAGCTGAGCGCTGAGCAGGTGCAGAGGCTGATCGGCCGCGCGCCGCGGATGACGATGGATTGCACCGATGGGCATTCGGTGTATCGAGCGCTGAACTATCGGGGTGGGGGCATGTAGTTACTTCTGGCGAGTCGCAGACGTATGTGGTTGAGGGGAACAACGCTGAGCTGAGGCGCTACTTGAAGCGATTGGGTTGGCGGACGCGGGGGAATGGCTAACTCCAGTTGGTACTTTTCTGCTCAGCCTCGCCTCAGACCAGTTTTCAGCGTTGCCACCAACTCTCGGCTAGACTCTACGGCGCTGAAAAGCAGTTTACAGCAAGGCGAAGTAGCAACGCGCCAACTGAAACTAGCCACCCCCGTTTTCCAAAGTCGGCTATACTCCCCCGCAAAGCCGCGTGCGTCCTGCAAACCACTCTTGGTGCTGCAGCGACGCAGGAGGGAGTGAGTATGAATCGTTCTCTAGCGATTTTGCTCTCCGCGCTCATCCTGCCATCCATCGCTTGCGGAGTGACGCCTACCGTCATCGTGGTTACTGCTACGCCAGCTGCAGTGGTTACCAGCACGCCTCTCCCAGTCGTTAGCCCATCGCCCACAGCATCCGTAGCGACGAGCGAACCCGCTATGATTGTGACGGTGCAGTTGGAGACCATTCACGGTGGCATGCCTTTTGAGCTGCGCTACGACCCTGCCGTCTGGAATTTCTTTCCCGATCCTCCGGAGACCTTCGTCCATAGAACTATCTCCAGCTGTTCTTTCACGCAAGGTGGGGGACGCGGCTTAAGCCCCGGGCCAGTTGAAAAGGAACGACGTCTGATTGCTGGACGCGAATTCACCGTGAGTACTTACCCTGCCGATGGCCTAGCGATCTTCACCCTCAGAATCCCTGAGGGGTATTATGAGTTCCACGTGAATGCTGTCGACGAGACGTTGACTCGCTGCCGCGAGGAGACCGCGCGAATGCTAGAGAGCTTTCGCCTGATCGCACGGTGAAAGCAGCCGCGTCGCCTGCGCGCTCAGCTGGATGTTCACACCGAATTAGCAAGGGCTGCCGTCTACCGCAAGCGTGGCGCTTTTCTGGCGTGCCCATTTTCTCCTCCAGGTGGACGGCTCAGCTACGGCGCGATAATCGTGTCGGCATGAACTTTGCGAATAAATCCCGAGCCTGCCCCAGCTCGTCTGGGATGCTGTGTGCGCCTTCTTCGACGAAGCAGCACCGTCCTTGAGCAAGACTTTTGTCACTGTGAAGCACCCTCACGTCATTGGCTGCGGCGAAAGCCACTTCGCAGTGCTGGCTGCCGAGCCGGCTTTCATGTCCATCGCCGAACTGCCCACCAGAGCACAGTCTGCCATGTCCTTCTCGCGCTGTGGGGTAGCCCACTTCGGCCTGCTAGGGTTTCGCGCAGCGCGCTGCTGCCAGCGCTGTGGTTGGCGTGTCGGTCTCGTGGAGTTCACGCGCGTCATCGAGGGCGCATTGCGCGCCCGGGGCTCGCGGCGGTGCAACTTTGCTGTGACTGGTGGCGCGCAGATGCCTATCTCGTGTGGGCTGCTGATGCTGTGCCAACACTAATAATGTGCCCAATCTGCTAATCGCTGCGGGCATGCAGGTGCTCGGCAGCGCTCGTGCGTCATCTCTCCGCTCGTGCTGTCAGGGTTTACGCATCAGGAATTTTAAGGTTCTGCGCAGTGCAAGCAGGGCTTCACCGAACACCGCCTCCAGCGCCCAATGCTGGCTGTTCGCAATCCTCCAGTAGACGCGCACCGCGCGCACGAAGCGCTTGACGTCCTGCTTCAGTCACGAAGAAGCTCGCCTGTTCGCGCTCGCCCTTCCCCTGCACGTCGCTAGCGCAGCGCACAGAACCCGTAGTGCCCAGATTCAGCTAGGCACCCACATGCTGAGCGAAATAGCTCTCATAGCTCCTCTACGTCAGCAGCCTGCCAGTACTCATGCCGACCCCAACACCTGTGCTCGCGTTCCGACAAAACCCTCGGGCTGCTGCAGCGCCTTTGATCAGCCGCGCATGATTGCGTTTCATGACGCGGGCGTTGTGCTTCTTGCGCATGCACCGCATCGGTCACCGCCGTGTGACCGTGCAGCGCAGCCTGCGCCAGCACGTTGGGCAACGCTGCAATCGCGTTGCTGGCTGTCCCTGCGCGTGCCACCGCCTGTGTGCTGGCATCGTCCCTGTCTGCGCGGCAAGCACCACCGCATCGCTCAGCCGCAGCGCTCTCGCTGCGCGCAGCGCCGTCAAGCCACTCCCTGAAACAGCGCTGAATGCTGGCAAACGGCAATAGCACACAGATTCGCCGAAGGCTGTTTGCACCGCCGATGCGAGGCATGGCGAGCTTGCTATGGGGCAACGATGTCTGTTCAACTATCATCGCTTCCGACGACGGCGATGACGGCGAGAGCGATCACGTCCCGCAGTGGGTGGCGCTTGCCGAGGTCACGGCGAAAGTCTTGGATCTGCTTGGCATGCTCAGCAAGCAGCTTAGTGGCTCGACGGGGTCTCGTCATTCATGCCCTTGGTTATAGCCTTATGTGACACACAAGCCCTAGGCAGGCACTCCGTTTTGCCTAGCTGTAAACCGATTTCTAGCGTCAGGAAGGCTAGCCGAGAGTTGGTTGCAACACTGAAAACTGGTCTGCCGCGAGACAAAGCAACCTCGACTGGAGTTAGCCACTCCCCGCAAGTTCAGCCTTCTGCGCGCGCATTGCTCGCAACAGCGCGTCTTGATCCACGGGCAGCTTGCGCACCCGCACGCCAGTCGCGGCGAAGATCGCGTTGGTGATCGCTGGAGTAGTGGGGATGCTCGAGATTTCGCCCACGCCCTTCGCTCCGTATGGACCCTCCGCGGCTGGGTCCTCGACGATGAACGAGACGATCTGCGGCGTGTGACGGATGCTCGGCATCTTGTAGCGCGCGAAGCGGTTGGTGTAGGGAATGCCCTTCTCTTGGATGAACTCTTCGGTGAGCGCGTTGCCGAGGCACATCACGATCCCGCCTTCGATTTGTCCTTGCAGCGCCAAGGGGTTAATCGCGCGCCCAACGTCGGTGGCGCTGATCACCTTGAGGCAGTTGACCTCGCCTGTCTCCAGGTCCACCTCCACCAGCGCAGCTTGCGCTGCGTAGCTGAAGGCGAAGTGCATGTCGCCGCCAGTGCCGAGCGGTTGTGTTTTGGGCGCTTCGTAGAGATGGCTCAGGCGCGTGTGGATGCCCTCCGCGTGGGCTTGGCGCACGACCTCGGCGAAGCTGACGGCTTTGCCGTTGCAGCGCACGTAGCCGTCCTCGAAGCGCAGGTGATCCACTGGCACGTCGAGCATCTCGGCGGCGACCGAGGCGAGGCGTTCGCGCAGCTTGATGCTTGCTAGGCGCGCGGCGTTGCCCGTCACATAGGTCTGGCGCGAAGCAGTGGTGGGTCCGCCGTCGGGTGTAAGGTCGGTGTCGGAGAGCAGCACGCGCACGCGCTCGTAAGGCACGCCCAGCTCCTCCGCCGCGATGCTCGCCAACACGCCGACCAAGCCCTGGCCGATCTCGGCAGCGCTGGTGCGCACTTCGGCGCTGCCGTCCTCAAATGCCTCGACTTCCACTTCGGATCGATCGGGCGCGCCGCCGCCCAAGCCAGTGTTCTTGTACGCTGCTGCGAAGCCCCAGGCATACACCTTGTTGGGCTTGTCAGGCTTGCGGAAGACCCACGGCGTGCCCTCCGCCTGCAGCGCTTGCTCCACGCGCGCGATGCACTCGAGCAAGCCGACGCTCTCGCGGATCACGGCGCCAGTGTTGGTCACTGAGCCGACGCGCAGGGCGTTCTTGCGTCGGATTTCGATCGGGCTGATGCCGAGGCGGTGCGCTAACTCATCAATGGCGGATTCGATGGCGAATGCCGATTGCGTGACGCCGAAGCCGCGAAAGGCGCCCGCCGGCACGTTGTTGGTGTACACCGCGTAGCAGTCGATCTTCACATGAGGCACCTCGTAGGGACCTGAGGCATGGGTCGCCGCGCGCGTCATTACCTTGTCGCCGAGGCTGGCGTAAGCGCCGGTGTCGCCCCACAGCTCGATGCGCATGGCGGTGAAGGTGCCATCGCGTTTGGCGCCGACCTTCACCTTGAACTTCACTGCATGGCGCTTGGGGTGGAAGATGAGCGACTCGCTGCGTCGGTAGAGGATCTTCACAGGTCGCCCGGTGGCTTTTGCAAGCAGCGCAGCGTGGATTTGCCCGGCGATGTCTTCTTTGCCGCCGAAACCGCCGCCGATGAGCATGCCGATGATGCGCACGCGATCTTCTGGCACACCCAGTGCGTTCGCCACCTGCCGGCGATCGGCGTAGGGGATTTGCGAACCGACATACACCTCGATGCGCCCGTCTTCCGTGACGCGCCCAATGGAGCACTCTGGTTCGAGGAAAGCATGCTCAGTGGTCGCGGTCTGATACTCCCCCTCGACGATCACATCAGCTTCGGCGAAGCCCTGATCGATGTCGCCCTTTTCGACGTGGATGTGCTTGAGCAAATTGCCTTGCTCGTGCACCTTAGGCGCGTCGGGCGCGAGCGCGGCGACGGGGTCGTCCACCACAGGCAGCGGCTCATATTCCACCTCGATCAGCTTGAGCGCTTGCTCGGCGATCGCGCGCGTCTCAGCGGCGACGATCGCCACTGCATCGCCGACGTAGCGCACTTTGTCGTAGCACAGCACGGGCCAGTCTTCGTACACCAAGCCGTGGTTCTTGCGCCCGGGCACGTCCTCGTGCGTAAGCACAGCGACGACGCCAGGCAGCGCCTTGGCTTTGCTGGTGTCAATGCGCTTGATGCGCGCGTGGGGGATGCCGGCGCGCAGCGTGGCGCCGTGCAGCATGTTGGGGAAGACGTAGTCGTCGGTGTACTTTGCCGCTCCAGTCACCTTGGCAACTGCGTCGGGGCGCGGCAAGGGGCGCCCCACAAAGCGGAGCGGCTCCTTCGTGTGCGGCAGCGAGGGCGGGATGGGCGGTTCGCCGCGTAGGCGCGCGGCAGCGTCGCGAATGGCGTTGATCACTGAGACGTAGCCCGTGCAGCGGCAGTAAGTGTCCTTGAGCGCATGCTTGATGTCGTCCTCGGTGGGGTTTGGGTTTTGATCAAGCAGCGCTTTGGCGGTCATCAGCAGCCCTGGTGTGCAAAAGCCGCATTGCACCGCGCCGTGATCGATGAACGCCTGCTGCAAAGGATGCAGCTTGCCATTCTGTGCTAAGCCCTCCACGGTCTGCACGTGCGCGCCATTGGCTTTGAGCGCGGGATAGATGCACGAGTTCACTGGCACGCCGTCCACCAGCACAGTGCAGATGCCGCACTCGGCTTCGTTGCAGCCGATTTTCGTGCCCGTCAGTCCAAAGGTCTCGCGCAGCACGTCAGCGAGAAACGCGCCTGGCGGCACTTCAGCGCTGCGCACTTCGCCGTTGATCGTCAAGGTCAACTTCGCCATTGGATGCTCACTCTCCTCTTCTCAAGCTGTGATCAGCTCACCCCTCGCGCGCGCAGCGCAGCGCGTGAGCGCGCGCCGAAGCAACACTGGCAGCACTTCGCGCCGGTACTCTGCTGTGGCGCGGTGAGGGCTTGTGCGCAGGTGCACCTCTTGGAGCAGCACCTGCGCTGCCTCGTTGAGCGTCACTTCGCTGAGCGTGCGCCCGATTAGGAACGCTTCGGTTTGCAATGCGCGGAAGGGCACTGGGCCGGCAGGGCCGGTGGCGATGGACGCGGCTGCGATGCGCCCTTCGGCGTCGAATTGCACGCGCGCGGCAAGCCCCATGATCGGCAGCGCCACACCTTGCGGGCGCATCACGCGCGCGAACGCCGAGGCTTCGTTTGCTCCTGTGGGTTTGAAGCGCATCGCTGCGATGATCTGACGTGTGCTGTCCACGGCCGATTGCCCTGGGCCTTTGAAGGCGCGCGCCAACGGCCACCATTCAGTGTGCAGCGCGCCATCCGCGTGCCAGGCCACCTGAATCTCTCCGCCGAGCGCCAAGAGCGCTAGTGTGCCGTCGGCGGCGGGCAGCGCGTGTGCGATGTTACCAGCAAGCGTGGCAACGTTGCGCACCTGCGGACCACCGATCTGACCGCAGGCTTCGACCAGCGCCGTGCCGCCGCGTTGGATCAACGGGGAGGCGACGATCTGCGCGTGGGTTACGCCGCAGCCGATGAGCACGTAGCCCTCTGCTTCGCGGATCTCGCGCAGGCCGCGCAAGCGCGTCACGTCGATCAAGATCGGCGCGCCGTTGTGCGCTTCATCCACGAAGTAGTCTGTGCCGCCGCCAACGACGCGCGCGCGACCGCCGTGCTCGGCGAGCAGCGCTGCTGCTGCTTCGAGCGTGTCGGGGATCAAGTAAGCCTCGCGCATGGGATGTTGCGCATGTTTTACCATCAACGGCTGCGATATGCCCACGCGACCAGCCGTCGCTCCAGCGCTGCAAACACAGCGTAGAGCGCGATGCCCATCGCTGCCACGACCATCAACCCAGCAAACACCAAGGAGACCTCGAAGCGCGCGCTGGCGATCACCATGAGGTTGCCGATGCCGCTGTTCGCGGCGCCCAGCTCGGCGATCACCGAGCCGACGAATGCCAACGTCGCTGCCACTTTGAGCGAAGCAAAGAAGTAAGGCGCTGCGCGTGGGAAGCCCACTTTGCGGAAGATGTCGAACTGGCTAGCGCCGAGCGAGCGCAGCACATCGCGCAGCTCAGGTTCGACGGTGGCGATCCCCGTGGCGACATTCACCGCGATGGGGAAGAATGAGATCAAGAACGCGATCAAAATCGCTGGCAGCGTGCCTACGCCGAACCAGATCACAAACACTGGCACTAGCGCCGCTTTGGGGATCGAGTTGAATGCGATCAGCACAGGGTAAAGCGCGCGATACATCAGCGCGGAGTAGCCGATCAACGCGCCAAGCACGACACCGAGCGCGATCGCGATCGCCAAGCCGACTATGGTGGTCATTAATGTTTGTAGCGCGTTGGGCCAAATCGCATGTTGCCATTTGAGGTACGCGGCGAGCGCCACGCTGGGTCGAGGTAGCACAAACTCGTCCACGCGCAACGCCCAGCAGCCCAGCTCCCAGACGAGGAAGAACAGCGCTATCGCCACCACTGGCGGCGCGATTACGCTCAATCGGTAGCGCAGCTCTTGGCTCATGACGTGCTCCCGTTGCGCGCAGCGCCGATGCAATCGTAGAGGGTGTGCACGTAGTCCACAAACTGCGGCGAGAAGGTATCGGCGAGCGTGCGCGGTCGCGGCAGGTTGATGCTCACATCGCTGATCACGGTGCCGGGGCGGCGGCTCATCACAATCACGCGGTCGGCGAGGAACACCGCTTCGCGCAGATCGTGGGTCACCATGAGCACTGTGCAGCGGCGCGCCGTCCAGAGGTCTTGCAGCACGCCCCACAGCTCCTCGCGCGTAAAGGCGTCGAGCGCAGCGAATGGCTCATCGAGCAGCAAAATCTCCGGCTGGTGCACCAACGCGCGGCACAACGCCACGCGCTGCTGCATGCCGCCGGAGAGCTGATAAGGCGGCTTGTCGGCAAAGCCGTCCAAGCCGACGATGCGCAGCAGGCGGTGAGCTTCTTCCTCATACTCTTTGCGCCGTGCACGGAATTGCGCGCGGTGCGGCTGAACGACTTCGAGCGGCAGCAGCACGTTCTGCAGCGCTGTGCGCCATGGCAGCAGCGAAGCGTTCTGGAACGCCATGCCTACTTTCTTTTGAGGACCGCGCACCACCTGCCCATCGATCAACACCTGCCCGCGCGTTGCGGGCATCAAGCCTGAGACGAGGCGCAGGATGGTGGTCTTGCCGCAGCCGCTCGGGCCAGCGATGGCGACGAAGGCGCCCTGCGGCACACTAAACGAGACGTTCTCCAGCGCGTGCACTGCCTTGCCGTCGCTGGCGTAGATCAGCGAAACGTTGCGCAGCTCGACGCAGGGAACGGCGTGGGTCATGGAAGGCGTGAAATATCTCGATGCGCGTCGGCGCTCACACGCCACTCGGCACCATGCGCTGCTCCTTGGGCGGCAAGAATTGATCGGTGAACACTTCGTCAATGCTGGGCTTCGTGGGCAGCGCGAAGCCCTCAGCGACTAGGTCAATGGCTCGCTGCAAGCGCTCTTTGTCCACCGCGCCGAACCCGTTGCGGCGCACTTCGTCGGTGACGAAGTGGTTGGCGATCACCATCTTGAGACGCTGCAGCTCGATCTCACCATCAATCAGCGGCTCGCGCCGCTTGAGGATCTCAATGGCTGCTTCTGGGTTGGCGATCGCCTCTTGCCACCCGCGCGTGAGCGCGCGCAGGAAGCCCTTCACGGCAGCTTCGTTTTCTGCGAGGAACTTCGGCGATGCCATCACCGCGTTGCCGTAGAGCGGCAAGCCGTGGTCTTTGTACATGAAAGCCACGATCTCTTCAGGTGGCACGTTGTTGCGCAACAAGCCGAACCAGCCGCTCGCGTAGAAAGCGGTGATCGCGTCCACATCGCCCTTCGCTAGCGTCGGCTCGCGCAGCGCCGGCTCCATGGTCACCCATTCAATCTTGTTGGGATCAATCCCGGTTGCCTTCGCGAAGAGTGGGAACAAGCGCCGGCCTGCGTCGCCTGCTGGTGCGCCGATCTTCTTGCCCTCGAGGTCCTTGGGGGTGTTGATGTTGTTGCGCTTCAACGTGAAGACCGTCATGGGAGCGGTGTTGTAAACCATGGCGATGGCTCGGAGCGCCTTGTCGGGATTCTTCACGTTGAACTCGATCATCGAGTTGATATCGGCATACCCCATCTCGTAGGCGCCGCTAGCGACCTTGGTTACCGTGCCCGCTGAGCCAGTGCCCCGATCGATCACCACCGAAAGCCCCTCCTCAGCGAAGTATCCCCTGTCGAGCGCGATGAGAAACGGCGCCGATGGACCTTCAATAGCCCAGTCCAGCGCGAACCGGATGTGCGTGACCTTTGGCGGTGCTTGGGTGGGCGCCTGAGCAGGCGCTTGTTGGGCAGCAGGGGGCGGCGCTTGCACGACACACGCTGAAAGCCCAAGCAAACTGGCAACGAGAAGAGGAACGGCTCTCTGTCGGGCGAGAAACGAGCAGCTCATGGGTTGTAAACCTCCTTTGTGTGTAACGTGTTTCTGCCTGGGTCGCGCCAGAGGAAGAAAAACGAACGTTGAGCCTCGACGTGCCTACGACGGGGTAGGGCTACTCACCCAATTCTAAAACAAGTTGGCGGGCGTGCGGCTGCTAGTGCTGGATGGGCTGTTCAGCGTGATTGTGAATGTGCGCTTGCGCGCTGTTCTTAGCCTCTCTCAAGCCAACAGCGCGATGAGCGGTATCTCCATCTCCTGTGGCGAAAGCCCACCGTGATGCCCGTAGTACTTTTGCTCGAAGCGATCTTTTTCAAAGATGTAAACTGTCTCGCCTGGCGCGGGCAAGACGACCAAATTCCCGACGCGCTCCAAGAACACTGTCGTGGGCTCAGGTCCGAACAGCCCAGCCTCGATCAGTGTGCGTGTGGGGAGCACGCGCGCGGCATTGCCCAAAGCTTCCGCAAACCTGTCGCGCGCTGCTTCGAGCAGATCGGGCTTCACATGCAGGAAGAGATCGCGTGGCGACCCGGCTGGCGCGAGTGGTCGCCCATCGCTGCCGCGCAAGAGGTAGCTCTCAAAGTCGGGCACGAGTTGATTCAGGTAGTAGGTGCGCTTGGGGTTCACGTCGATCTGCCCGTGATCAGCCGTGAGCAGCACCAGTGCACCGCTCCCTCGGATGCGCGGCATCAGCACGTGCTCGACTTGGGCAAGCGCTGCCTCTACTTCCGCTTGCGTTGAATCAGCACTTGGACCGTAGTTGTGAGCAACGTCGTCTACGCCATCGGCGTAGAGCCAGATGAAAGCAGGTGTGCCCTCGGCGCGGTGTTTGGCGATCAACCTCGCCGCTTGCGCGAGACCATCGGCAAGCGTGCGATACCCTACCAACGTTGCTACGGGCTTAAGCAGCGCGGTCACGGGACCTTGGGCATACCACGCTGGCTGCACGAGGTAATTGCTCACGCCGCCAGCGTGCAAGGGCTGCAGAAAACTTTGCTGAGGGTAAATGGACTCGGGTTGCACTCCGTTCTTGCCGAGCGTGCCGCGCTCTCTGTCGCCAGCGTAAGAGAAGTACAGCGGCGTGATGATGCGGTTGAGCTGAGGCTCGTACTGGAACCATTCGTAGAACCCGCTCTGCGCTGGGGGCAGATCCGAGAAGAAGCCGATGAGGTGCGCCGTGGTGGTGGAAGGAAACATGGCGGTGAGTTTTGAAATCACCCCTTCGCGCAGAGCGCGTTGCAGCAAGGGATGAGCAGCAAGCCGCGGCTCGATGTGTTGCCAACCCAACGCGTCGAAGAGGATCGTCAGCACAATCTGATGCCGCTGCGGCAGCTCGCCGAGCACGTCGAGGGGCATAGCGGGCTGTGTATCGCCCAAGAGCACAAAGCGGATCAAGGAAGGCAAGTTGCGGAAGCAGTAGCTCGCGTAAAGTGGATGAACATCGCCATTCTGTTGGCGGGCAGATGCCACGGCGTGCAGGGCACGTTCGTTGAGCATGATGCCTCCGAAAAATCAACGCTCTAGCTAAAAAACTAACGCCCTCCTCGAGGAGCAGGGGAGGGCGAAAAGGCTCAGCCGCTTACGCCTTGAGACCGCCGAAGCGGCGCTCGCGTCGGCGATAGTGCTCGATGGCTTTTGCCAACTCCTTCTCGTCGAAGTCCGGCCAGAGCACCTCGGTGATGTAGTACTCGGCGTAAGCGCCCTGCCAGATGAGGAAATTGCTGACGCGATACTCGCCGCTAGTGCGGATGATCAGATCGGGGTCGGGTAAGCCAGTGGTGTAGAGGTAGCGGCTGAAGGTTGCCTCGGTGACGTCCTCTGGGCGCAGTCCCTCGGCGAGCATGCGCCGCGCGGCGTCCACGATCTCCGCACGTCCCCCATAGTTGAGCGCCACGTTGAGAATCAGCTCTGTGTTGTTGCGCGTGTACTCGATCGCGTGTTGGATTTTGCGCTGGAGCGCGGGCGGAATGCGCTCCAGCCGACCGAGGTGACGGATTTGCACGCCCTCGCGGTGGAGCGCCTCAAGCTCGCGATCGATGTACGTCTCAAGCAGCTTCATCAAGCCCTCGACTTCCTCAGCGGGGCGGCGCCAGTTCTCTGTGGAGAAGGCGTAAAGCGTGACGATTTTCACGCCGTGATTTTTACAGGCGCGCAGCACCCGCCGAAGGTTTTCGGTGCCGGCGCGGTGCCCGGCGAGGCGCGGCAAGTTGCGCGCTTTTGCCCAGCGCCCGTTGCCGTCCATGATGATGGCGATGTGCTGCGGCGGTGGAAGCAGGGCGTCCTTCTCAGCGCTCGCGGTGCTGCTGAGGGAGGCGATGCGGGTCTTGAGTGAAGCGGTCAGGGTCATATGGAATCACAGCTCCATGATCTCGCGCTCTTTTCGCGCACCTAGCTCGTCCACGCGCTCGATGTAGCGGTGGACGAGCTGATCCAGCTCGTGTTTGCTGCGCTTGTGCGTGTCTTCGTCGATCAAGTCGTTTTCCTCCATCTCCTTGAGCATTTCCATCGCATCGCGGCGGTGATTGCGGATCGCAATGCGCGCTTCTTCCATGCGCTTATGAACCAGCTTCGCCAGCTCGCGACGGCGCTCTTCGGTGAGAGGAGGGATGTTAATGCGGATCACCTTGCCGTCATTGTTGGGGGTGAGCTTGAGGTCTGATTCGCTAATGGCTTTTTCGATGGCGCGCAGGGTGCTGGGATCGAAGGGCTTGATCAGCAGCATCTGCGGCTCAGGGGCAGTGATGGTGGCAAGTTGCTGGAGAGGCACATGCGTGCCGTAGTACTCAACCATGAGCTTTTCCACCAATCCTGGCGATGCGCGCCCAGTGCGGATTTGCTGGAAATCGGCCTCCATTGCCTCAATGGACTTCTCCATTTCACGCTCTACGTCGCGCAGTAGATGTTTGACATCGTCTGCCATGGGTTGCAACCTCGCTTCTTCTAGCGTTTGCTTGCTGCAGACATCCGCAGGGATGCTGCACAAAGCTATCATACCCGCAGTTGATAGCTTTTGAGAGGGCTTTTATGTGCAAGCTCGCGCTGTATCTAGCTGCTTTGGATCAGCGTTCCCACAGGCTCGCCCATCACAGCACGCACTAGGCTGTTGGGTTCCCACAAGTTGAGGACAATGATGGGCAAGTTGTTCTCCATGCATAGCGTGATGGCGGTGGTGTCCATCACGCCAAGCTTTTGGTTCACAGCGTCGAGGTAAGTGAGGCGGTCAATGCGTCGTGCGGTTGGGTCTTTGGTGGGGTCTGCGGTGTACACGCCATCCACTTTGGTCGCCTTGATGAGCACGTCGCAGTTGGTCTCGGCAGCACGCAGCGCGCCAGCGGTGTCGGTGGAGAAGTAAGGGTTGCCTGTGCCGGCGCCCATGATGACCACGCGCCCTTTCTCGAGATGGCGCAGCGCGCGCAGGCGGATGTAAGGCTCGGCGACCGAGCGGATCTCAATTGCGGTTTGCACGCGCGCTTCGACGCCGAGATGCTCACAGGCGTCGCGCAACGCTAAGGCGTTCATCACTGTGGCGAGCATGCCGATGTGGTCGGCGGTGGTGCGATCCATGCCATGCGCCAGCCCGTCGCGCCCGCGCCAGAAGTTGCCTGCGCCCAACACGACGACTACCTGCACATTCAGCGCACGCACGTCTCGGATCTTCGCCGCCAACTCGCGCGCGCGATGGGGGTCGATGCCGAAGCCGGAAGGTCCTGCCATCGCCTCGCCGCTCAATTTGAGCAGCACGCGCTTGTATTTCGGGGATGCCTGGCTCATGGGATTTTGTAGCTTGAACGAGCGGTTGTTCGCTGGGCAAAAAAAGAGGGCACTCTTCATGCCCTCTTTTTCTCGCTACTCCTCGCCAAGTTGGTAGCGCACAAATCGCCTGACCACGATGTTCTCGCCGATCTTGGCGATGGCGTTGTTGATCAGGTCTTTAACCTTGAGCTTATCGTCTTTCACAAAAGGCTGCTCGAGGAGCACATGGTCTTGGTAGAACTTCTCCATTCGACCGGCGGCGATGCGCTCGGCGATCTCCGGCTTTTTGCCTTCGGCGATCGCCTCGGCCTTGAAGCGCTCCATCTGCTCGTTGATCACCGTTTCGGGAATGTCCTCCTTGCGCACGTAGGTAGGCGCGTTGGAGGCGATGTGCAAGGCGAGGTCGTGCACTAGCTCGCGGAACTCGGGCATGCGCGCGACAAAGTCCGTCTCGCAGTTGACCTCGACCATGACGCCGAGGCGGCCGCCAGCGTGAGAATACACCTCGATCATGCCCTCGCGCGCCTCGCGGCTGGCTTTTTTGGCAGCGATCGCCAAGCCGCGCTCGCGCAACCACTCAGCGGCTTTTGCCATGTCGCCGCCGCTTTGTTCTAGCGCCTTTTTACACTCCATCATGCCGGCGCCAGTCTGTTCGCGCAGTTGTTTGATCAGTTCAGCCGTAATTGCCATGGTTGTTCCACCCACAGAATCGCCGCAGCCACCGTTGAGAGCGGTGCGCTGCGGCGAAGGTTACGCAACGCGCATTGCTCGGTTGATGCTAACGCTCTTCCTCCTCGTCGGGGATGAACACCCGCGAGAACGCTTCAGTGGCGAAGTCAATGTCTTCAACGGGGAGCGCCGTAGGCGCTGGCGTTTCGGCTGGTTGGGCAACGGGTTCTTCAGCACCCTTGCGCATCGCTAGACCTTCCAGCGCTGCGTTCGCCATTGCCTCTACGATCAAGCGAATGGCGCGAATGGCGTCGTCGTTCGCCGGGATCACGATATCCACGCCGCTGGGGTCGCAGTTGCTGTCCACCATGGCGATCACGGGGATGTCGAGGCGGTTGGCTTCTTTCACAGCGTTTGCCTCGCGCCCAACGTCCACGACGAACAGCGCGTCGGGCAAGCGGCGCATGTGCTTGATCCCGCCGAAGCGTCGGTTGAGGCGCTCAATTTGGCGCTCGATCAGCAGCGCCTCTTTCTTCGTGAAGCGCTCCAGCTCGCCGCGCTCCTTCATGGCTTCCAGCTCCAGCAGCTTGTCAATGCGACTGCGGATGGTGCGCCAGTTGGTGAGGGTGCCGCCGAGGAAGCGCTCGACGATGTAAGGTTGGCCGGCGCGCTGGGCCTGGCTCATGATCGGCTCTTGGGCTTGGCGCTTAGTGCCCACGAAGAGCACTGAGCCGCCGCGCGCAACGGTGTCGCGGATGAACGCAGCAGCGTTGTCAATGGCGACGATGGTCTGCTGAAGGTCAAGAATGTGGATGCCGTTGCGCTCGGTGAAGATGTAGGGCTTCATCTTCGGATGCCACCGGTTGACGCGGTGACCGAAGTGCACGCCCGTCTCGAGGAGGGCACGCATGGAAACGACTGGCATGTTGCTTTTACTCCCTTGTGACCTCTGCGCCCATCAACTGGCAGGCAGATTCAGCACACAGTGCTGAACAGGGCTGCTGCCATCCGGGGCATGATGTGATTCGTTGCGATTCTACCACATGGGTTGCGTTCAACATGGCAGAGCCTCCGAACCGCGATGTCCTGCGCTTGTCGTGCGCGGTGGGCGCAGGTGTTCGGCGACGCGTGCGCATTTTCGTCTGCGCAAGAACGATGTGACCCTGCCTGCACGGGAACAAGGAGGTGAACCTGCACCTGCGTTCCAAATCGTCGTGCTCGCGGAGGTGGGCGCCTGGCGTGGTAGAATCAGCTAGCTCCTACCGGTGACTGCAGGTCTCCGCGATGCGCGGATATAAACCGTGCCTGCATAGGTAGCGGCGTTGCAGAACGAAAAGAACACCTCCAGTAAGCGCGTGTGCTGGAGCAGTGTTGTTTGCGCGCCTCAACCTGTCACCGGTTGAGGCGCTTGCGTTTTTCTTGCTCGAACGAAAAGGAGGTGACGAACGCTTGGCAATTACGCGAGAGAAGAAAACAGCCATGCTGGCGCAGTATGCCGAGCTGCTCGGCAAGAGCCAAGCCGTGATCATCACGCGCTACGGCGGGCTGAACATGCCGCAGCTCGACAAGGTGCGCCGACAGATCCGCGAAGCGCAGGGCGAGTTCCACGTCGTGAAGAACACGCTTGCGTGGCGCGCGCTGCAAGCTGCTGGCTACACCGTGCCCGAAGAGTGGCTGGTGGGGCAGACGGCCTTCAGCTTCTGCTTCAAAGACCCAGCAGCAACAGCGAAAGCGGTGAGCGAGCTGAGCAAGGAGCTGGAGCCGTTCCAGATCGTCGGCGGCTTGCTCAACGGGCGCCCGATTGACAAGGCGCAGGTCGAAGCACTCGCCTCGCTGCCGCCGTTGGAGACGCTGCGCGCGCAAGTCATTGGCTTGCTGGCGGCGCCCGCAACGGGTGTGGTCAGCGCGATCAACGCTGTGCTCAGTGGTGTGCTGTATGCCCTGCAGGCGAAGGTGGACAAGGAGCAGCCGGCGGAAGCGCCTGCTGCGTAAATCAGACCGCGCGGCACGCGCATTTGAACAAACCAAACCCTAAACTTGCAGTCAAACAACAAGGAGAACGACCATGGCGAACCTAGAGAAGCTTGTTGAAGAGCTGAGTGGCTTGACAGCGCTTGAGTTGGCGCAACTGAAGAAGATGCTCGAAGAGAAGTGGGGCGTCACGGCTGCGGCTGCGCCCGTGATGGTCGCTGCTGGCGCGCCAGCCGCCGGCGGCGCTGCGCCTGCCCCGCAGGAGGAGGAGAAGACTGAGTTCGATGTGATCCTCGAAGACGTTGGTCCGAAGAAGATCGACGTGATCAAGGTGATCCGCTCGATCACCAACCTCGGCTTGAAGGAAGCCAAGGACCTTGTCGAAACTCCCAAGTCGGTGGTGCAGAGCGGTGTCTCGAAAGAGACCGCTATGGACACCAAGAAGAAGCTGGAAGAGGTGGGCGCGAAAGTGCTCATCAAGTGAGCTTGCCCTTCGCAATCCGCGACGCAGAAGCCGACCCGAGGGACGCCCAAGGGTCGGCTTCCGCACATTTACAATCCTCGCTCACGATGGACGATGTTCTGCAAGCTGCCCCGGAACGTGTGCATGCTTACGCCCAGCTCGTGGTCCAAGTGGGGTTAAATTTGCAGCCGGGGCAGTGCGTGATGATCTCAGCAGAGCTCGCGCACGCGCCTTTCGTGCGCCAGGTCGCTGATGTCGCGTATCAGCAAGGCGCGCGCTACGTGCACGTGGCGTGGTTCGACGCGCCCCTCGCGCGCAGCCGCATGAAATACAGCCGCCCCGAATTCCTCGAGGACCTGCCCGAGTTTGAGATCGTGCGTCATCGCCAAATGGTGGATGAGCGTTGGGCGCGCCTCTCCCTCACCGGCGACGAGTTTCCAGACCTCTTCGATGATGTGGATCCGAATGTGATGCAGCGCGTGCAGATGGCGCGCGCCCAAAAGCTGCGTTTCTACACCGAAGCCATGCTCGCCAACGCGATGCAATGGTGCGTGGCGGCGGTTCCCACGCGCGCTTGGGCGCGCAAGGTGTTTCCTCAACTCGACGCTGAAGCTGCGCTGGACGCGCTCTGGAAAGCGGTGCTGCGCCTGGCGCGCGCCGACGTGCCTGACCCTGTTGCAGCATGGCGTCAGCACGAGCAGCGCTTGCGCAACATCGCCACTTTCCTCACGCGCCATCATGTGCGCCGCTTGCGCTTCGTTGATCGCCAACACGTGGACGGCAAGCCCGCGAGCAACCTCTCCGTGACGTTGACTGAGCGCCCGGCGTGGGTGACTGGCGCGGCAGTAAGCGCGCGAGGCGTGCCCTTCATCGCCAACATCCCGACGGAAGAGGTGTTCACTGCGCCGCATGCTGCGCACGTCGAGGGATGGGTGCGCACCTCGCGCCCGTTCTTCCCGTTGATGCGCGAAGTGCGCGATGCCTTCTTCCGCTTCGAGCGTGGTGAAGTGGTCGAGTTCCACGCTGCGAAAGGTCAGGAAGTGCTCGAGCAATTTTTTAAGATTCCAGGCGCGAACCGCCTTGGCGAGGTGGCGCTGGTGGATGTGCGCTCGCCCGTGCACCAAAGCGGGCTGTTGTTCTACGAGACGCTGCTCGATGAAAACGCTGCATGCCACATTGCCTTTGGCTCAGCTTACCCTGAGTGCATGGAAGGCGGCACGCAGCTAGACGAGGACGCGCGCCTCGCTGCAGGATTGAACAAGTCCGACACGCATGTGGACGTGATGATTGGTACGCCGACGATGGACGTGATCGCCGAGTGCGCTGATGGGCGCGAGGTGGTCATCATGCAGCAGGGGCAGTTCACCGCTGCGGTGATGGGCGAGGCGGCGTGATGGGCGCGCGCGAGGCGCGCTGGGTGCGCATTGCAGACGCGGCGCAGTGGGACGCGTGGCTGCGTGCGTTGCCCATGCCCCACGTGTTGCAGTCCTGGGCGTGGGGCGCATTCAAGGCGCGCTGGGGCTGGGAGGCAGAGCGTTGGGCGTGGATGGCGGAGGGCGAGCCGCGCGCATGGGTGCAGCTCTTGCGTCGTGCCATCGGGCGGCTGCCGCTGTGCGTGCTCTATGCGCCCAAAGGTCCGCTCGCGCTCGATGATGAAGCCTACGAAGCGGCGCTGGCTTGGCTGGAGGCGCGCGCGCAGCAACTGCGCGCTGTGTGGGTCAAAGCCGACGGCGATCCAGCAGCGCCAACCTTGACGTTGGCGCAGCAGCGCGCTGTGTTGATGCGCCGAGGCTGGCGCTTCTCGCCGCAGCAGGTGCAGTTTCGCAACACTGCGATCACTGACTTGCGCAAGGATGATGCGGCGCTGCTGGCGGAGATGAAGCCGAAGTGGCGCTACAACATTCGCCTCGCCGAACGACGCGGCGTGCGCGTTCGCACAGTTCACCCCGTCACCGACGCGGATGCAGCGCTGCTCAACGCGCTGTATGCCGAGACCGCGCGGCGCGATGGTTTCGTCATCCGCGAGCCGCGCTACTACGCCGACGTCTGGCGCGCGATGGACGCAACAGCGCTGATCGCCGAGCGCGCTGAAGAAGCGCTTGCCGCAGCAGTGCTGTTTGTGTTCGGCGCGCGCGCGTGGTATTTCTACGGCATGTCGCGCAGCGAGGGGCGCGAACACATGCCGAACTACTTGCTGCAGTGGTATGCGCTGCGTTGGGCGCGCGATCGCGGCTGCAGCTTCTACGACTGGTGGGGCGCGCCGGAGCGCGAGGACGATCCTGATCATCCGCTCAGCGGCGTGTGGCGCTTCAAGCGGGGCTTCGGCGCGCAGTTTGTGGAGGGCGTCGGCGCCTGGGATTATGCGCCAAGCCGGCTGCTCTACGCGCTCTACCTGCTTTGGCAACGTCGGCGCCGCGCAGCGCTTGCAGCTTAAGCCAATACCTCGCCGTGGGTCACACGGCGCAAGCCGCTCGTAGTCTGAATCACCAGTGCGCCGTCCTCATCTACATCGCGCGCAATGCCCACAAGGCGCGCCCCGCCGACGGTGAGTTGCACGGGCGCGTTCAGCAAGGTAAGGCGCTGGCGGTATGCTGCAACTGGCGACATGGGCAGGCGCGCATAGTGTGTGGCGAACGCTTCGAGCAGCGCGTTGAGCACGTGTTCGCGGTCGAACGCAATGCCCAACGAGGCGCGCAGGCTGGTAGCGCGCGTGCGCACGTCGTTGGGCGCATCCTCGAAGGTCGTGTTCACGTTGAGGCCGATGCCGACGATCACGTGTTCAGCATGTGCTGTGCCTAACGCGGTCTCGATCAGCACGCCGGCGATCTTGCGGTCGTCGAGCAGCACGTCATTGGGCCACTTCAGCGCCACGCGATGAGCGCTGAGGAGCGCGCGCTCATCAAGCAGCCGCTCAACGCAATCTGCCACTGCTAGCCCGCCGATGAGCGTGATCCAGCTCAAGCGCGCGATCGGCAGCGTTGGGCGAAGCAGTAACGAAAGATACAACGCCGTGCCCGGCGGCGAATACCACGCTCTGCCCGCGCGCCCTCGACCAGCGGTCTGCCGATCAGCGAGCACTACAGTCCCCTCAGGCGCGCCGGCTTCGGCGAGCGCGCGGCACACGTCCATGGTCGAAGTGACGACGTCGAAGCGCCGAACGTCGAACCGCACGGCGCAAAGTGTAGCTGGGGCTTGCGAGGCTAACTCAGGCGCGCCTCACAGGCAACGCGCGCTGCGCACAATCGAGCGCGATGGCGCTGACGTTGCTGCTGGCGATGGCTTTGGGGTTGACCCTTGCAGGGCTTGCGAACGTGTTGGCAAACCTCGCGTTTGCTTGGCGCGCCCAACGGCGCGCGGCGCGCGTGTTGCATCGCATGCCGATGGTTTCAGTGCTGGTGCCTGCGCGTAATGAAGCGCACAACATCGAGGCATGCGTGCGCTCGCTGCTCGCGCAGGACTACCCACACTACGAAGTGATCGCGCTCGACGACGATTCCACTGACGACACAGGGCGCATCCTCGCGCGGCTTGCAGCAGAGGACGCGCGGCTGCGCGTGTTGCACAATCGCTGCCCGCCTCCCGCAGGCGTGAATGGCAAGAGCCGCGCCTGCCAACAGCTTGCAGAGGCAGCGCGCGGCGAGTGGCTGCTCTTCGTAGATGCCGACACTGTGCATCGTGTCGATTCGATTCGGCGCGGCCTCGCCGCCGCGTATGCGCTCGACGTGGCGCTGCTGAGCGCGATCCCGCAGCAAACGCTTGGGACAAGGGCGGAGCGCGCCTTTGTGCCGGCAGGATTCGCGCTGATCCTGAACGTGATCTCGTTCTGGCGCATGCGCTACTCGCGCGATTGCGCGTGGGGCAATGCGGCGGCGATCGGGCAGTATGTGTTGGTGCGGCGCGAGGCCTACTTTGCGTGCGGCGGGCATCGCGCGATTGAGGACAGAATCCTCGATGACGTGGCGCTTGGCGAGCGCATCAAGCGCAGCGGCTGCCGCATCGCCATGATCATCGCGGACTGGGCGCGCTGCCGCATGTATCGCGGCGGCGCGGAGATGATCGCAGGGTTCTCCAAAAATGCGTTCGCGATCTTGCGCGGCTCGCTTGGGCTAAGCGCGCTCTTCGTGGCGAGCTGTGCCCTGCTGTTTTATCTGCCTTGGGCGGGCTTGCTGTTGGGCGCGATGAAGGGACAGGCGCTTTGGTTGACGCTTTCTGCGCTGAGCATCGCGCTCACGATCGCTAACTTCGCGGTGGTCAATGCGCGGATTGGGCAGCCGGCTTGGCTTGCCGTGTTCTACCCGATCCAGGTTGCGGTGGGAGTGGGCATCTTGCTCAACTCGATTCGTTGGCGATACATGCGCTGCGCGCAGTGGAAGGGGCGCTCGCTGGTCGGCGTCACGTGAGCTGCTCACGGCAGTTGCACGACCACACGCCCGTGCGTTTCGCCGCGCAGCATTGCGTCAACGTACGCAGGCAGTTGCTCAAGCGTTGCCACTGCGGTGACGATCTCGCTGAGCAGGTGCGGCTTCCACTCCGTCGCCAAGCGCGCCCACAGCTCGCAGCGAAGGGACATCGGAGCTTCGGCGGAGTCCACGCCTTGCAGCGTAATGCCGCGCAGGATGAACGGATACACCGTGAGCGAGAGGTTCGGCGACTGCGCTAATCCGCACGCCACGACGCAGCCGCCGCGTCGCGTGCTGCGAATCGCCGAGGCGAGGATGTTGCCGCCGACGGTGTCCACTACGCCAGCCCAACGTCCCTTGAGCAGCGGGCGATCGCTGCGATCGTCCACTGCTTCGCGGGGCAGCACTTCGGCAGCGCCGAGCCGCTGCAGCCACGCGCCGAGCGAGGGCTTGCCAGTTGCAGCGACCACGCGATAGCCAAGCTGCGCCAGCAGCGCAACCGCAATCGAGCCGACGCCTCCGCTGGCGCCGGTCACCAGCACTTCGCCAGCCTCGGGAGCAACGCCATGGCGCTGGAGCTGTTGGACGGCTAGCGCAGCGGTGAAACCCGCTGTGCCGAGCGCCATGCTCTCGAAGAGGGTTAAGCCGCTCGGCAGCGGCATCACCCAAGCTGCGGGCACGCGCACGAACATGCCCCAGCCGCCCGGCGTGTTCATGCCGAGGTCGTAGCCGCTCACGATCACGGGTTGCCCTAGCGCGAGTTCTGCGCTGGTTGTGGAGACGACTTCGCCGGCGGCATCAATGCCTGGGGTGTGGGGATAGTGGCGCGTCACGCCGCGGTGACCGCTTGCCGAGAGGGCGTCTTTGTAGTTCAGGGAGGAGTAGCGCACGCGGATTAGCGTGTCGTGCGTGGGGAGGTCGTCGAGGGTGCGTGTTTGCACGCTGGCGTGGGCGCTTCCTTCAGCGTCCAGCCTGACGACCAGCGCTGCAAAAGTCATCTGCGCGGCCATGAGGTGTGAGCGGCAAGCATATCATGCCGAGCAAGACGAGGGCATTTGAGAGTACGACGGAGGTAGAGCTGATGGCGAAGCCGTGCATGCAAGTGAACTCAAATAGGTCGTTTTGCGAAAAACTCTCCAACTTGCTGACCAAGAGTCAGTTGGCTTGCTACTTCGATGACCTCAAGCGGTCATCGTGCGAAAAACCCTTGACCAGCGTAACCACCAGCGCCGGCGATACGTACAGTTTCAGTGACCTCAAGCGGTCATCGTGCGAAAAACCCCCTTCTTCGTATTCAAAGCGGATGTTAACAGCCCAGCGTGTGGTGACGGAGACGCGATAGGCTGGATGCGTGCCGAATGCGCCATACGTGACGTAATGAGGCTTTTGGGCTGATGAACGCTCGTAAATGTGGCGCGCCTCCGCGCCGAAACGCACATCGCGTATGAGCAATGGGTCGTTGGGATACAAGTCTGCCATGATCTCGCTCACGCGCCGATTACGCAAGGGCGCGCCAAGCTCATTGGGAATGTCGAGGCTGCCGACGTAGGGCGACATGATGTCGGAGCTGTGCTTGCCAATGCTCTCTGGATAATCGTCCATGTGCCATTCTGTTTCGTTAACCAAACACTGCAACGTGTGATGGGCGATGAGCGTGAGTGGCCAGCGATGATTGCATAGGATGCCGCGTCTGGTGGCGATATCGTTGGACGAGAAGTAGACAGAGAAGTTGCAATATGGATGGTTCTGAACTGATGGCGGGCGATGGGGACTTGCGTCATAGAAAGGCGCGCTTTCGGTCTGGTCTTGGGGCGCTGGGCACTGCAAGAGCAATCGCACTGGGACGG
>JANWUW010000051.1 GCA_025057935.1 Thermoflexales bacterium | reverse complement strand
CATACCACAACGGGTAGCGCTTGCCGAGGTCGCGGCGGAAGTCCTGGATTTGCTTAGCGTGCTCCGCGAGCAGCTTGATAGCCAGAGGGGTCTCGTCGCTCATGCCCTGATTATCACCTCATGTGATGCGTAAGCCCTGGGGGATTGTGCTGTCCCACTTGACAATTCTTTGGTAACGATTACACTTCTGAGCGCAAACGTTTACAAGTGAAGCTGATGGCGGAGACAACGGTGACCATCCGAGAGGTTGCAGAGCGTGCTGGCGTTTCGGTAGCGACGGTCTCGCGTGTGGTCTCAGGAAAGGGACACGTGCGCGAGGAAACGCGCGCGCGTGTGAAGGCTGCTGTTCAGGAGTTGGGCTATCGCCCGAGCCGCATGGCGCGTAGCTTTCGTGCTCAGCGCAGCAGCTTCGTCGGGCTGTTGATCTCAGACATCGAGAACCCGTTCCACACCAGCTTGGCGCGAGCGATCGAGGATCTGCTCTACGCGCGCGGCTACAGCCTGCTGCTGTGCAACACCGACGAGGTGCTCGATCGCGAGCGCACCTATCTGCAGTTCCTAGCCGATGAACGAGCCGCTGGGGTGATCTGCGCGCCGGCTTCGGAGAGCGAGACTTCGTTTCATGCGGTGCTCGCGGCAGGCATTCCAGTGGTCTGCGTGGATCGGGTGGCGCGACGCACGCCAGTGGACAGCGTGCGCGTGAACAACGTCGCCGCCATGCGCGCCTTGACGCAGCACCTTCTCGAGCGTGGGCACCAGCGCATCGGCTTCGTGGGGCTAGACACGACGATCACCTCTGGGCGCGAGCGCTTCGAGGCTTATCTCCAAACGCTGCGCGAGGCTGGCATCGATCCCGATATGAGCCTCGTGCGTCTGGGGAAGGGCGTCGAGGCATTTGGTCGTCAAGCTACGTTTTCGCTCTTCGAGGTTTCGCAGCCGCCCACAGCGCTGATCACGGCTAACAACATGCTCACGCTTGGCGCCTTGAAGGCGCTCCAACAACGCGGCATGCGCGTTCCGGATGACGTAGCGCTTGCCGCGTTCGACGCCACGCCTTGGCTCACGCTGCTCACACCGCGCTTCGTTGTGGCTGCGCAGCCTATCCGCGAGATGGCGGAGACCGCCGTGCTGATGCTCATGGAGCGCATCGAGGGCAGCGCGCAGCCGCCGCGCGAGGTCTTGCTAGAGGCTACGCTCATCACCGACGCTGTGCCGCATCTCACCGGCACGGTGCGCCCTCTTGCCTACGCTGACAACGCTTCGAACTTCGACGAAAAAGGAGGTGGTGCATAGCATAACAGCACACGCGTCGCCACGTGAGCCATGCCACAGCATGAGGTCTCACAGACTCAGTTAAACCCTGCGCACTTTGCGCGTTCGAGCTACGTTCCAAGCCTTGAAATCTTAAAGAAACCGGAGGAACCATCATGAGTTGGAAGAAAGCTACATCGCTCGCTACGTTTGCCGTTTTGCTGCTTGCTGCGTGCCAACCCATGCAAGCGCCGACGTCTGCACCTCAGCAACCCACGCAGCCGCCAGCGCCTCAGGAGCAACCCACGCAGCCGCCAGCACCCCAAGAGCAGCCCACACAGCCACCCGCGGAAGGCAAGCGTTTCGCGGGGATCACCATCAACGCCATCACCTTCTCTGGTCCTCAGATCGCCGAGCCGATGCAGCGACGCGGCAAGGAGTTCAGCGAGTTGACCGGCGCCACCGTCAACGTGGTCACCGTGCCATTCGCTGACCTCTACCAGAAGATCCTCAACGACTTCGCCACCGGCACCAACAGCTACGACGTGATCGTGTTCGCGCCGCAGTGGCTGGTGGACTACGTGGATTACCTAGAGGATCTCACCGATCGCGTCAATGCAGACAAGGATCTGCAGTGGGAAGACATCGCGCCCTTCTTCCGTGACTTCTCCTCGACCTACAACGGGCGCATTTACACCATCCCGCTGGATGGCGACTTCCAGATGGTGTATTACCGCACCGACATCGCCCAGCAGCTCGGCTTGAAGCCACCACAGACTTGGGAGGACTACATTGCTTTCGCCAAGGCAGTGAGCGAAGCAAAGCTAACCACTGACGACGGCAAGCCCGTGTATGGCTCGTGCATCGCCAAGAAGAAGGCTGCTCAGTCTTACTGGATGGTCGCCTCGTTCGCAGCTGCTTTCCTTCAGAGCCAAGGCACCAGCCAGGGCGCCTTCTTTGACTTGGAGACCTTCAAGCCGCTCTTCGGCGACAACGAGGGCTTCCGCCGCGCGTTGGAGCTGTACAAGGAAACCACCAAGTACGGCCCGCCCGACGAGATCAACCTTGACGTAGGCGACACACGCGGCTTGTGGACGGCTGGTCAGTGCGCGCTCACGGTGGATTGGGGCGACATCGGCACGCTCGCCATCGAGGAGGGCAGCAAGGTTAAGGACAAGACTGGCGCGGTGATCCTGCCTGGCAGCCGCCAGGTGCTCGACCGCAAGACAGGCAAGCTGGTGGACTGCACGCCCGAGCTTTGCCCCCATGCAATTGACGGCGTGAACCACGCGCCCTACGCTGCTTTCGGCGGTTGGTCTGGCGCGATCAACAAAGCCAGCAAGCCTGAGGTGAAGGATGCCGCCTTCGCTTACCTCTCCTACATGAACCAGCCGGCACAGAGCAACGTGGACGTGACCATCGGCAAGACCGGCTTCAACCCCTATCGCATCTCCCAGTTCGAGAACCTCGACAACTGGATCAAAGCTGGGATGAGCGAGCAGGCTGCGAAGGACTACCTCGGCGCGATCAAGGCGAGCCTCAACAGCCCGAACATGGTGCTCGACCTGCGCATCCCGCAGAACAACTACTACCAAGGCATCGTGCTCGACGGCGCCATCGCTAAGTTCCTCGCCGACGAGCAAGACCTCGACGCCACGGTGAAGGAAATCGAGCAGGGCTGGGAGGAGAAGACCGAGGAGCTGGGCCGCGACAAGCAACTGGCGGCATACAAGGCGACGCTCGGCGTGCAGCGATAAATCACTGTTTCGCGTGAGGGTGCTGCGCATCCGATCATGGGGGCGCAGCACCCTTTCTTACTCCTCTGGCAAATGGCAACGGTCATTTCTCGTGCAACGTTTAGCGATGCGCGCGGCGCGCACATTCAGCGTTCGCGCTTAGAGCGCGCTGCGCCTGCACTGTTCATCCTGCCAGCAGTGCTGGTGGTGTTGTTCATCTCCATTTTTCCGTTATTGATGTCGCTGTTTCTCTCGCTGTCGCGCATCCGCTTTGCGGGTGGCGCTGTGCAATTTGAGTTCGTGGCGCTGAACAACTACCGCAAGCTGCTGCTAGGCAGCGAGCAAAAAGTGCTCTTCGGCGTGCTCGATACCCCATCGCCGATTGGCTGGGCGTTGCTCGCTGCGGTGGCTTTTGGGTTGGCGTGGTGGATTGTCAAGGGGATGCGCAGCGGTGGGCTTCCGATCGGGCGCATTCTCGCTTCGGCATTGCTCGGCGGGCTGAGTTGGTTGGTCGTCGCCACGCTGTTCTCGGAGAAAGGAAGACCCGGCACGCTGGTCGTGACGATGCTCTACGTGTTCGTGGGCATCACGCTGCAATATTTGATTGGGCTTGGCTTGGCGCTGCTGTGCGCGCAGCAGTTGCCCGGGCGCACCTTCTTCCGCGTGGTGTTCTTGTTGCCAATGATGATCACGCCGGTGGGCGTGGGGTATCTCTTCCGCATGTTGGCGGACACCAACAAGGGCCCCTTGATGCCGCTTTGGGTCGCGCTGGGGCTGCAGGATTTCAGTTGGGCAAACAACGCGTGGGGTGCGCGCATTGCTGTGATGATCGGCGACCTGTGGCAGTGGACGCCATTCATGTTCATCGTGCTGCTGGCAGCCCTCGAGGGGCAGGACGTGGAGCCTGTCGAGGCAGCCATTGTGGACGGCGCGAACAGTTGGCAGATCTTCCGTTACGTCACGCTGCCCACCATCCTGCCGGTGAGCGCCACGCTGATCCTGATCCGCATGATCGAGGCGTTCAAGATCATTGACTTGCCGAATATCCTCACCAACGGCGGACCCGGCACAGCCACCGAGACGCTTACGCTCTATGCTTATCGCATCTGGCGCGCGCTGGACATCGGTGGGTCAGCAGCGATCGCGTACATCCTGCTGTTCCTGGTCACGTTCTTCGCCATGGTTTACGTGCGCGCATTGCGCGCTCGACTGGTGAGCACATGAAAGCCTTTTTCCGCAGCGCTTCCCCTTTTCGCCCTTCGCCGTTCAAGATGCTGGTTTCGTACCTCATCTTGGGCTTTTGGGCGTTTCTGATCCTTTTCCCGTTGTACTGGTTGTTCATCACCGCGTTCAAGCTGCCGGCGGCGGTAAACAATGGACCGTTCTACATCCCGTTCGTAGATTTTCAGCCCTCGCTGCACGCATGGGAATACGTTCTGGTCGAGGTTGGGGTGGACACGCGGCGGATGTTTATCAACACGGTGGTGGTGGCGCTGAGCAGCGCGACGCTGGCGCTCGTCATCGGCTCGAGCGCTGCATACGCGTTGACGCGCTTCCAGTTTCAACCCAAACTCGGCACGGTGGTGGTGTTTCTGTTGTGCGTGGCGCTGGCGGTGATCTTGAGCGTGCTGGGCGTGCCGTGGCAGCTTGCAGTGGCGGTGGCTGTGGCGTTGTTTGTGGTGAGCTTGTTCACCATCGCGCGGCGCTTTAAGCGCGCGCTGAACAACAACGACATTGCGTTTTGGCTGATCTCGCAGCGCATCATGCCGCCTGTGGCAGTGGTGATCCCCATCTACATCGTCTTTCAGCAGCTGCGCCTGCTGGACACCTGGGCAGCGCTGATCATCACCTACGTGGCTACGAACTTGCCAATCGTGGTGTGGCTGATGCGCGACTATTTCATGAGCATTCCCTACGAGCTTGAGGAGAGCGCGCAGATTGATGGCGCCTCGCGCTTCCGCATCTTCGCGCAGATCGTGCTCCCACTAGCAAAGCCCGGCTTGGTGGCGACCTTCCTGTTCGTGCTGGTGTTTTGCTGGAACGAGTATCTGCTTTCGCTCTTCCTCACCAACGCAAACGCGCAAACCATGCCGCAAGCGGTGGTGGCGCAGAACGCCACGCGCGGACCGCAGTGGTGGTACATGTCGGTGCTGGTGCTGATCATGATCGCGCCTGTGATCGGCATGGCGATCGCCTTGGAGCGCTACATCGCGCGCGGTTTGCTGGTGGGCGCGATCAAGGGCTAGTTCATCACGCGCTCTCGCCGACAAGTCGCTCAAACAGCACCTGAAATTCCTCGTCGGAGTAAAACTCGATCACAATGCGCCCGCCTTTGCGGCTGCGCTGGAGCGAAACTTTGGTCTGAAGCGCTTCGCGCAGGCGCGCCTCGTACTCACGTGCTTCGCGCCAGTGCTCGTGGCGTTCGATCTTCTTGCTGCGTGGCGTGCCGCTCGTCATGCGGCGCACCAGCTCCTCTGTTTGGCGCACGTTTAACCCGCGCGAACGGATCTCCTGGAGCACAGCGAGTTGATCTGCAGCGGAGCTTAGCCCGAGCAGCGCGCGCGCGTGCCCTTCGGTGATCTCGCCCTGCATGAGCGCAGCCTGGATTTGGCCGGGGAGCTTGAGCAGTCGGATGGCGTTGGCGACGGCAGCGCGGCTCTTGCCCACGCGGTCGGCGACCAGCTCTTGGGTCATGCCGAATTCGTTGATGAGCTGCTGGTACGCATTGGCTTCCTCGAGCGGGCTCAGGTCGCTGCGCTGGATGTTCTCAATCAGCGCCAGCTCGAGCTGCTCGCGCGAGCTGACCTCTTTGATGATCGCCGGGATGTGCGTTAGCCCAGCGAGCTGAGCAGCGCGCCAGCGACGTTCGCCAGCGATCAGGGTATAGGGCGCGCCTTCGCCTTGGGTGCGCGTAACGATGATGGGCTGCAGCACGCCGTGCTCGCGGATGCTGGCGGCGAGCTCCTCGAGGTTGAGTGCCTCTTGTCCGCGCGCCATGCGTGGCTGGCGGGGGTTCGCGCGGATCTCGTGAACAGGTAACTCGACGATGCTACCTTGCGTCGACGCTTGCGCCTCACCCGCTGGGTTCGCTGGCAACAGCGCATCCAGTCCTCGCCCGAGTCCAATTTTGGGTGCCATCGCTCTCCCTTTTCCTCTCATGTCATGCATGCAGGTTTTGTGTTGCTTCTGCAGCGACGTCGCGCGCGAGGTTTTGGCTCAGCGCGCTGTCTTGCGCGAGGATTTCGTCGGCAAGCGCTTTGTAGGCGAGGCTGCCCGGCGAGGTCGGCGCGTAGACGTTGATCGGCAAGCCGTGGCTGGGCGCCTCGCTCAGCCGAATGTTGCGCGGGATGCGCGTGTTGAAGACTTTTTCGCCAAAGTGACGCTCGACCTCGGCAACCACTTGTTGCGCAAGCGCGGTGCGCGGGTCATACATCGTCATCACCACCCCGCGCAGCTCGAGCTGATGGTTGAGACGCTGCCGCACCAATTGCACAGTGCGCATGAGCTGCGACAAGCCCTCAAGCGCCAAATACTCGCACTGCACTGGCACCAACACGCCGCTTGCGGCGGTGAGCGCGTTCACGGTGAGCAAGCCGAGCGAGGGTGGGCAGTCAATGAGGATGTAGTCGTAGCGGCTGAGCTCGGGCATCAGCGCCTGTCGCAGGCGGTATTCGCGCGCCAGTTCACCTACCAGCTCCACTTCAGCGCCGGCTAAGCTGGGCGAAGCAGGGATGATGGCAAGGTTCAAGTGAGCATGCCGCAGAGTGGCGCGCGCGGCGCTCACCTGACCCAGCAATACCTCGTAGGAGGATGGGTTGACTTTGTTTTTGTCCAGACCCACGCTGCTGCTTGCGTTGCATTGTGGGTCGAGGTCCACCAACAACACGCGCTGACCAGCTAGTGCCAAGAAAGCGCTTAGACTCACGGCAGTCGTAGTTTTGCCTACACCGCCCTTTTGGTTTGCGATGGCGTAGATGCGCGTCATGGTGTGAAGGGACGCCCCCGCGCGAATGGGCGCGCTCAGCAGGGGTTAGGCAAGATTCTACAGCATCGCGCTACTTCGTCGGGCTGCGGCAAGCCCTCGCGATAGGGGCGCGTGACGGACTGCGC
>JANWUW010000093.1 GCA_025057935.1 Thermoflexales bacterium | reverse complement strand
GCGCTGGTTGTGGGCGCGGGCAGCGGCATTGGCGAAGCTTCAGCGCATGGCTTAGCGGCGTTCGGTGCCCGCGTGCTGTGTGCGGATGTGAACGCGGAAGCTGCTCAGCGCGTGGCGCATGACATCGGCGCGCGCGCTGTGCCGCTCGCCATGGACATCCGCAGCGCTGAATCCATTGCGCAAGCACTGCGCGACGCCCCGCCCATTGACGTGTTGGTGTGCACCCCCAGCATCAACATCCGCAAGCCGTTGCTCGCCATCTCCGATGAGGAGTTCGACCGCGTGGTGAACCTCAACCTGCGAGGCACCTTCCTTGTGATGCGCTTTGTGGCGCGCGGCATGGCGGAGCGCGGGCGTGGCAGCATCATCGTGTTCAGCAGCATTCGCGGCGATGTGGTAGAGCCGGGGCAAGGCGTGTATGCAGCGACCAAAGCCGGCGTGCGCCAGCTCTGCCGCGCCTTGGCTGCCGAGCTTGGTCCGCGCAACGTGCGTGTGAACGTGATCGCGCCTGGCGTCGTCGAGACGCCGCTCACGGCGCAAATTCGCAATCACCCTGCTTGGTATCGCGCCTACGCTGAAAAGAGCGCGCTTGGGCGCTGGGCGCAGCCCAGCGAGATGGTGGGCGCGGTAGTGTTCCTCGCCTCAGATGCAAGCAGCTACGTCACGGGCAGCGTCGTGTATGTTGATGGCGGCTGGACGGCGCAGGATGGGCGTTTCTCGCCGCCGCTGTAGGCAAAGCTGCACATGAAGCTTTCCCTCGAGCAGGCGCAGCGCAACGAGCGTTGGAATGCCTTGGAGGTGCTGCTTGCTGCGCCTTACCTCGTGCTTGTGACCCAGTACGTGCCTGTGCTGGTCACGCGCTTGGGCGCTTCGGCGCTGCTCGTCGGTTTCCTTGTTTGGGGAAGCGCGGCGATGCTGGTGGTTGGCTCGCTGCTCGGCGCATGGTGGCTGCAGCGTGTGCCCGACTTTCAGCGCGCTCTCGGCGTTCCGGTAGCGCTCTCGCGTGGCGCGGTGTTGGCGTTGCCCATCATTTTGCTTCTGCCCATTGCATTCAAGGCAGAGGCGATTGTGGCGCTAGCGATTGCCATACAGCTTGCTGGCGGGTTGCTCGGCGTTTCGCTCACAGCGTTTTTGCCGCGCATGACGCTGCCCGAGCGCCTAGCGCACCTCGTGAGCTTGCGCTGGACCATGCTTGGCGTTGGCATGGCGCTGGGGACGCTCGGTCTAGCGCCGCTGCTCGAGCTGCTCCCGCTCCCAATCAACTACGTGGTTGTGTGCGTGCTCGCGTTGCTCGTCTCAGGCGTGCTGGGCGGATGGGCGATCTTGCGCATCGAGCCGCAGCCGTTGACCAATTCTGCTGCTCGCACCTCGCCGTTGCAGCGAACGCGCGCGGCTGCTGGGTGGGCTTCGCTTTGGAAGCATCGTGCGGCGCGCGAGTATCTCTGGCTATCGCTGCTGATGCACACTGCTGTGAACGCACCAGTGCCGCTGATCCCCTTGCTATTCGTGCGTCAGCTCAATGCAACCGACTTGGACTACGGGGTTTACCTAGTGGTGTTTTGGGCGTCGCTAGCAGCTTCTGGTCCTCTCGTTCCACGCTTGATGCAGCCACTGGGCGGGCATCGCTTGCTAGCGCTCGCCTGCTTGGGGCTTGGTGTGCAAAGCATGTTGATGGCTGTGGCGACAAGCTTGCCTTGGATGTGGGCTGCTGGGCTGGTGGGTGGTGTGGCGTCGGTGATGCTCCAGGTTTCAGGCTATGACCTTGTGGTGCGCTGCGCGCCCGTCGGTCACTACGAGGACTTTGTGAGCGTGCACGCGGCTGTGGTCAACATCGCCATTATCGCTGGGCCACTGTTAAGCTCGGCGCTGGTGCAGGCAGGGACGAGCTTGCCCTTGGCATTGTTGCTCAGCGCGGTTTTGCGCGTGGTCTCTGGAGTGTTCGTGCAATGGCGATTGGGTGCTCAGTAGTAAAGCCCCCAGTTTGCTGCAGCTTGATCCTCCATCATCGAGGGATCCCACATCTCCATGCCCATGGTGATCTTCGCCACGCGCTGAGCGGTCTCCTGCACTGTGCGCTTCACTTGCTCCACCAGCGCTGGACCGTAGGGGCAGAAGGGCGTGGTGAGGATCATCGTCACGTTCACGCTGTCGGGAGCCCACTCCATCTTGCGGATCAGGCCGAGCTCAATCACGCTCATGCCTAGCTCGGGATCGTACACCTTGCGCAGCGCTTGACGCACCTTCTCTTCCAACGCTGCGTAGTCTTCCTGCGGTTGCGCTGCTTGGGGTTCAGTCGGCATGACCTGTGGTGTGTCGCTCATCGTCGTCCACCTTTTTCAAGATTATAGCCACGCGCGAGCGCGAACCGCCCTTTGGCTATCTTGCTCTCATGCCCTGCAGCGGTGAGGGTCGCCAAGGTCTAAACCTGCCGCGTGCTCACGGCTCGAGGATCACTTTCACCGCCTCGCGGCGATGGATGAGGTCAAGCGCCTCCGCCATGCGCGACAACGGCAGGGTGTGCGTGATCACCGGCGCAGTGCGCACTAACCCGCGCGCGATCAGGTCGAGGCTGGCTTCGAAGTCGTCCCAGGTGTAGCAAAAGCTGCCCTCCACGCGCAACTCTTTGCGGATGATCTGCGCGGGGTCGAAGGAAGCGTGCTCGTGAAAAATGCCGAGCAGCAGCACGCGTGCGCCGGACGCTGCAACGCGAAACACGTCGTGGAACACCTCGGGTTTTCCGGTCGCCTCGATCACCACAGATGGAGGCGCGCCGCTGTTGGCGTCGCGCACAGCAGCCGCGACGTCCTCAACGCGCGCCGACTCGATCACGCAATCTGCGCCAACGCGCAAAGCGATCTCCGCGCGCAATCCCCAACGGGGCGTGACCGCGATCACGCGCTGCACGCCGTGGGCGCGCACTGCCTGGAGAGCGTATAGCCCTATCGGACCCAGCCCGAAGATCGCGACTGTGTCGCGCGGTTGGAGGTTGAGCCGCCGAATGCCGCGGTAGGACGACGCCACCGGGTCCACCGAGGCGCCGTCGGCGAAGCTGAGATGATCAGGCAGGCGATGCAAAGTCTTCTCTGGTGCCAGCACGTACTCCGCGAACGCGCCGTTGATGTGGATGCCAATCTCCGTGATGTGCGGGCACAGGTTTTCCTCACCGCGCCGGCAAGCCGGGCATGTTTCACAGCCGATCACGAGCCCGACGGCGACGCGCTCGCCCACCTGCCAGCCCTGCACGCCTGCGCCCAGCGCGTCGATCTCGCCAGCGAACTCGTGCCCAGGGACGAGCGGATAAGGCACTTTGCGCACGCCCTCGAAGATGGGAATGTCAGTGCCGCAGATGCCCACCGCGCGCACGCGCACGCGCACCCATCCCGGCGGCGGCTCAGGGATGGGCAGATCGCGCAGCGCGAAGCCTGGCCCAGGGCCTTCCTTCACCACTGCGAGCATGACGCCAACGGCTCAAAGCGTTCGCAGCGCCTCGGTCACCAGATCGACGACTTCATCGGCTTGGCGCTCAGTGAGGATCAGCGCAGGCGCAAGGCGCAGCGCGCTAGGTCCGCACTTGGTCATCACCACGCCGTGCTTGGCGAGCGCCTTGATCACCTGCTTAACGCGTTCGGCGCTGAGCGGTTGGTTGTGCTCGTCCACTAAGTCCACCGCGATCATCAAGCCCTTGCCGCGCATCTCGCCGATCATGGGCAAGGAGGCACGCGCTGCCTCGAAGCCCTGCATCAGCCGATGT
This sequence comes from Thermoflexales bacterium, assembly GCA_025057935.1. Lineage (GTDB taxonomy): Bacteria > Chloroflexota > Anaerolineae > J036 > Brachytrichaceae > DRWP01. The sequence goes on along the minus strand of JANWUW010000093.1, from coordinate 4,129 downwards.
CCTACGCGCACCGCGTTTTCGAGCAGTTGCTCCTCGCGCAGGATGGCGATGGTCTCCAGCCCAGCGCGACAGGCGATAGGGTTGCCGCCAAATGTGCTGCCGTGTGCGCCAGGCCACCAGCGGTTCATGATCTCGGCGCGCGCCACGATGCCGCCGAGCGGAAGTCCGCCGCCGATGGCTTTGCCCAGCGCAACGATGTCAGGCACAATGCCGCTGTGTTCAAAGGCGAACCAGCGCCCCGTGCGCCCCAGACCAGTTTGCACTTCGTCCACGGTCAGCAGCGCGCCAGTGCGATCGCAGATCTCGCGCAGCGTAGGCAGGAAGTCATCAGGCGGTACGATGTAGCCGCCCTCTCCAGCGATCGGCTCCACCAAGATCGCGGCTAGATCGTCGGGATGCACCAGCTTCTCTAGCGTGAGCTGGATGAACGCTTTCCATTGACCGCAGCATGTTTGCGGCGTACGCGGCCCGTGACCGAAGGCGCAGCGGCTGCAATTGGGATAGGGCACGTGTTCAACACCTGCGAGCAAGCCAGCGAGATGACGTCGGTAGCCGCTGTTGCTGCCTGTCGCTGCGAGCGCGCCCATGGGCCGCCCGTGGAAGCCATCTATGAAGGCGAGCACCGTGCTGCGCTTTGTGGCGACGCGCGCAAGCTTCAGCGCTGTCTCCACAGCCTCGCTGCCGCTGTTGACGAGCAGCACTTTGCCTGCGTTGAGCGGGGGCGGCATCAGGCTGCGCAGCGTCTCCGCCATTTCGACATAGGGCGCCATGTAGCCAACGTGCGCGGCGGCGTGGATCAGCGTTTGAGCTTGATCGGCAATCGCCTTCACGACGCGCGGGTGGCAATGCCCGACGTTCATCGTAGCAATGCCAGCCGCCATATCGTAGTAGCGCCGACCCTCGAAGTCGTACAAGAACACGCCTTCGCCGCGCGCAAAGGCGATGTCGGTGTAGCGGTAAATCGCCGGGCTGACCACTTCGTGGTCGCGAGCGATTAGCGAGTCTGATGTCCAGTGCGGAGCGCCATTAGTGGCGAGAGCTTCCAGTTCGAGCGTCATGATGCGGTGAAGCGTACTCGCTTTGTAAGGCTTTGGCAAGTGTGGAAGGTTCAGCTTGGCGCGACAGTGTTCTCTGCACTGGTCGAGAGGCGTGGCAATTGCAGCAGCAGCACGTCGAACGCCAAGCGCGCGTTCACGTTTGCTTCGAGCCGCACGAGGGTGCGCGTGAGCGCGCGCAGCAACTTGGTCACTTGTGCTAGCGGAACAGCAGCTTGCAGCGCGCGCAGTTGCGCCATGCGATCGACGTTGAGCACAGCCGCATCGCGATCGGCGTGCAAATGTGCCACATCGCGCCAGAGGAACAGCCACTCCAAAAGCGTCGCTCGTTGCTCATCTTGCGGCTGACGCGCCAACGCTTCGGCGAAGGCGAAGCGCTGGGCGTAGCCTGCGTGAAGCAAGCGCTGGAGATCATCGAGGCGTTTAGTGCGTGCCTCAAGTAGCGCGGCGTCTTGGGCAGCGCGCAATGCCCAACCCACACGTCCACGTGCCAAACGCGCGATGAACGTCGCCTGCTCTTGAGGCACGCCGCGCGCGGCGAGCGCCTCGGCGATCTGCACCGTCGGCACAGGACGCAGCGCCAAGACCTGGCAGCGCGAGACGATGGTGGGCAACAAGAGATCGGTGTTCGGGGCAACAAGCACCATCAACGCTGCGGGGGGCGGCTCCTCAAGCGTCTTCAGCAGCGCGTTTTGGCTCGCTTCGGTCATGCGCTGCGCTTCTTCGATCACTAACACGCGGTGCGAGGCTTCAACTGGCGTGAGGGTGAGCGCGTGAAGCGCTGCGCGCACGGCTTCGACCTTGATGGCGTCATCCTCAGGGTTCAGCCACAGCAGGTCGGGATGTTTGCCTTGCTGCACGAGACGTTGTGCGCGTGACGTTTCGCCTAGCACTGCCTCTGCCAGCGCGCGCGCCAGCGTGGCTTTGCCGACGTGTTCAGGACCGATGAGAAGGTGCGATTGCGCGAGGGTGCGATTGGTGAGCGCAGCGCGCAGCCTTTGCACTGCCCATTCGTGTCCGACGACGTCCCACATCAGCGCGCAGTCTGCGGTGCTCGCGCTTGCCGCACGCGGCGCGCGCGACGAACGAGGCGGTAGCCTGCGAGAGCGAGGAGCGCCACAAACGCTACCATCAGCAACGGCGCGAAGATCGCCAGCAACGTGGTCAGCGCCGAGGCGATGTCCTCCGCGAGGCTGATGACAGGCGTGCCGATGCCCATCGTGGCGGCGTTGATGGCTGGGCGCGCCGCGGCTTTGACCGAGTGCGTTCCGAAGGCGGTGAGCAAGCCGCAGATCAACGCCAGGGTGGGGTCGAGCCATGTCACTGCGCCAGTGTTTGCTGCAAAGAGCACTGCGCCAGCAGCCGGACGCACGAATGTCTGGATCACGTCATTCACGTGGTCAACGGCGGGTATTTTGTCGGCAGTGAATTCGATGATGCCGAGCACTGCAAGCGCGGCGATCGCGGGCCAACTCGCCAGCATATCGAACGGCTCGCGCAACTCGAGCAAGCCCACCTTCGCCAAAGCGGCGACGATGAGCATCGGGATATAGGCGTTCAAACCAGCAGCGCCCGCCAACCCAAATGCGCCGATCACGTTCGCCAAAGTCATCGTTGACCTCTCGGGTGAGATGCGTACGTGCAACTGTGCGCCAACATCACAACTTCGTAAGCGCAGTGTAGCGCATTTCTCGCAAAGCGGCGCGCTGCAGCGCCAAGGGCTGAAGTTCAACGCCGCACAAGCACGTTTTCACAGGAGGGTTTACCATGAGGCTCTAAACTAAGCCCCATGCGCGTTGACTACCACTGCCATACGCATTTCTCACAGGACAGCCAAGCGCCGATGGAGTCGCAGTGCCAAGCCGCAATCGAGCGCGGCATAGAGGAGATCGCCTTCACTGAGCACGAGGACTACAACCCAGGCGACCCAACCAGTTTCTACCTTCGTCCTGCGGAGTATATGCAAGCTGTCGTGCGCTGTCGAGAACAATTTGGTGATCGGCTGCGCGTTCGCGCTGGCATCGAGATCAGCGAGCCACACCGACACGCAGCGCGCGCTGCGCAAGTGCTGCAGCAATACCCTTGGGACTTCGTTCTCGGCTCATTGCACTGGGTGACGCCCGAGATCAACACTGTCCTGCCAGAGTTCTTCACCACTTGGTGTGATGGCGACTGGCGCGAGGCGTTTCGCCGTTACTTCACTGAGATGATCGCGCTGGCACAGCATGGCGATTTTGACGTGCTGGCGCACATTGATTACCCCGCGCGTTACGGCACGGCGTTCTTCGGCGATGCGTATGACATCCGCGAGTATGAGCCAATCGTGCGCGAGGTGCTGCGCGCGCTGATCGCGCGCGGCAAAGGCATCGAGATCAACACCTCTCCTTTGCGGCGTGGGCTGCCAGCGCCTAATCCACCTGCTGTTGTTGTGCGCTGGTTCCGCGAGATGGGTGGCGAGATCCTCACCATCGGCTCAGACGCGCACGCGCCTGCTGATGTGGGCGCCGATATTGATCGAGCGCTTGCGATCGCCCGCGACGCTGGCTTCGCTCATATTGCCGTCTTCGAGCGACGGCAACCGCGCTTTGTGCGCATCTAGACCATGTCTTATTTGCACGACCCACTCCCCGATCTGCTTGAGCTTGCTCACTACCTTGGCGCTGAGCATCGCGACTACGCCATCATCGGCGAGGGCAACGTCAGCGCGCGCCTTGACGCAGAGACTTTCCTTATCAAGGCGAGTGGCTCAAGCTTGCAGACGCTGCAAGCGCATCAAGTGGCGCGGGTGCGCTTTGCGCCGGTGCTGAGCGCGCTTGAGCGGGCGCGCCTTTCTGATGAAGAGGCGCGCGCAGTGCTGGATGCTGCGCGCGCCGACACGGCGCAACCCTGGCCCTCAGTGGAAACGTTCTTTCACGCGCTGCTGTATGCCCTCACCGACGCCCAATTCATCGGGCACACTCATCCTGTGGCGGTGTGCAGCGTGCTATGTTCGGTGAACGCAGCGCTTATCACGCGCCACCTCATGCCGGACGAGATCGTCGTGTGCGGACCTGAGTCAATCTTCGTGCCCTACA
>JANWUW010000086.1 GCA_025057935.1 Thermoflexales bacterium | reverse complement strand
ACGCCGTGAAGTTCGCCAAACCCTTCAACGACAGCACCTTCGTGATCGCTGCCGTCAGCGTCGTCTTCCCATGGTCAATGTGACCCATCGTCCCTACGTTCACGTGCGGCTTCGTGCGCACAAACTTCTCTTTCGACATGGTCAATCACTCCTTTTGGTGAATCAGCGCAGTTGTGTCAAGCAGAAGTGTCATCGCTTGCCATCTTTGGCAGCAGCTTTGCCGTGGATCAATTCATCAGCGAGTTGTTTGGGGAGCTCAGCATAGTGGTCGAACTCCATGACGAACGTGCCGCGCCCTTGGGTCATGCCGCGCAGGTCGGTGGCGTAACCGAACATCTCGCTAAGCGGCACGAAGGCGCGGATGGCTTGGGCGTTGCCGCGCTGCTCCAGCGATTGAATTTGCCCGCGCCGCGCGTTAAGGTCACCGACCACCGTGCCGGTGAACTCTTCTGGCACAACGACTTCCACGCGCATCATCGGCTCAAGGATGATGCCGCCGGCTTTTGCCACAGCCTCCTTGATCGCAATCGAGCCTGCGATCTTGAACGCCATCTCCGAGGAGTCCACTTCGTGATAGGAGCCGTCCACCAGACGCACCACCACGTCCACCATGGGGTAGCCGGCGATGATGCCGGCGTCGAGGGCTTCTTTGATCCCCTTCTCAACAGCAGGGATGAACTCCTTCGGGATCACGCCACCGACGATCTGGTTGATAAAGACAAACCCCTTCCCTTTCTCCGCTGGCTCAATCTCGATCTCTACGTCGCCATACTGACCTTTGCCGCCAGACTGGCGCTTGAACATACCGCGGGCGCGCGCTGGGCGAGTAATCGTCTCGCGATACGCCACCATGGGCTTGCCCACACGCACATCCACGTTGTATTCGCGCTTCATGCGGTCCACGATCACCTCGAGGTGCAGCTCACCCATGCCGGCGAGCGTGGTCTGTCCGGTCTCCTCGTCCACTGCGACGCGCAGGGTTGGGTCCTCATCAGCGAGCGCCTTGAGCGCACGGCTCATGCGGTCTTGGTCGGCAGTGGTCTTCGGCTCGATCGCCAGCTTGACCACCGGCTCGGGGAAGGAGATCGGCTCGAGCAGCACAGGGCGCTTGGGATCGCACAGCGTGTCGCCCGTGATCGCCTCCTTCAGCCCCTGCGAGACGCCGATGTTGCCCGCGGAGACTTCAGTGATCGGCTCGCGCTTGTTAGCGTGCATGCGATACAGACGCGCCATGCGCTCGGTCTTGCCTTTGGTGCTGTTCAGCACCGTCTCGCCCTGCGTGATGCGACCGCTGTACACGCGGAAGAACGAGAGCTTGCCCATGCCGGTGGGATCGGTGATCACCTTGAACACCAGCGCGGCAAATGGCGCGTTGGGATCGGGTGAGCATTCGATCTCCTCACCTGTCTTCGGGTCGGTGCCTTTCTGGGGCGGAATGTCCAGCGGCGAGGGCAAGTAATACGCCACCGCGTCGAGCAGGAGCTGCACACCTTTGTTTTTCAATGCCGAGCCGCAGAACACAGGGAAGAACTTGCGCTCGATCGTGCCCTTGCGGATTGCGGCGCGCAATTCTTCGACCGTTGGCATCTCGCCAGCGAGGTACTTCTCCAGCAGCGCGTCGTCGGTCTCAGAGACGATCTCGACGAGCTGCTCGCGCGCTTTCTGCGCTCGCTCGCGGTAATCGGCTGGGATTTCGTGCTCGACCACACGCTCGCCTTTTTCGCCCTCGAAGGTGTAGTACTTCATGGTGAGCAGGTCAATTACGCCGCTGAAGTCGGACTCGATGCCGACGTTGAGCTGCATGACGAGCGGCTTCGCGCCGAGGCGGTCCTTGATCATCTCGACACAGCGCTCGAGGCTGGCGCCAATGCGGTCGAGCTTATTTACAAAGCAGATGCGCGGCACGCCGTATTTGTCGGCTTGGCGCCACACGGTTTCCGATTGCGGCTCGACGCCTGCCACGCCGTCGAAGATCACGATGCCGCCATCAAGCACGCGCAAGCTGCGCTGCACCTCTGCGGTGAAGTCGATATGCCCTGGCGTGTCGATCAAGTTGATCTGAATGTCTTTCCAATAGCACACCGTGGCTGCCGCAGTGATGGTGATGCCGCGTTCTTGCTCCTGCTCCATGTAGTCCATGGTCGCAGTGCCCTCGTGCACCTCGCCGATCTTGTAAGTGCGGCCAGTGTAGTAAAGAATGCGCTCAGAGGTGGTGGTTTTGCCAGCGTCAATGTGCGCGATGATGCCGATGTTGCGGATTTTCTCCAAAGGATATTCCTTCGTCATGGCTCCTCCAACCGATTCTCACAAGCGCGCTTCAAACCAACCTCACCTCAATCACCAGCGGAAGTGCGCAAAGGCACGGTTTGCCTCAGCGGCCTTGTGCGTTTCCTCGCGCTTCTTCACTGCAGCGCCGGTGTTGTTCATTGCGTCGAGCAACTCCGCTGCCAGTTTCTCCGCCATGGATTTGCCGGGTCGCTGGCGCGCTGCTTGGATCAACCAGCGCATGGCAAGGCTCTCCTGGCGGAAAGGATTGACCTCCACCGGCACCTGCAGGGTGGCGCCGCCCACGCGCCGCGGCTTGACCTCGACGCTGGGGTAAAGGTTCTTCAGCGCCTCTTCAAGAATTTGCAGCGCTGGCTTGCCAGACTTTTCCTCGGCGATCTTGAAGCTGGTGTAGACGATGCGCTGCGCCACGCTCTTCTTGCCGTTGCGCATTAAGCGGTTGATCAAGCGCTGCACCTGCACGCTGCCGTAGCGAATATCTGGTGGCACCTCACGCTTCGGTGGCGAATTTCGTCTTGGCATAGCTCACCCGACACTCTCGTTGTGCGTTCACTTCTTGCCGCCCTTTGCAGCAGGCGCAGCGCCCTTCTGGGCTGCGCCCGCCTTCGGGCGTTTAGCACCATACTTGGAGCGCCCTTGCATGCGCTTTTCCACGCCCTTGGCGTCAAGCGCGCCGCGGATGATGTGATAGCGCACGCCGGGCAAGTCCTTGACGCGCCCGCCACGCACCAGCACCACCGAGTGCTCCTGCAAGTTGTGACCTTCGCCCGGGATGTAAGCGGTGACCTCAGCGCCGTTGCTCAGGCGCACGCGCGCCACCTTGCGCAGCGCCGAGTTTGGCTTCTTCGGTGTCTGCGTGCGCACCACAGTGCACACCCCGCGCAGCATCGGCGCGCCCTTTGGCAAAGGCACCTTCTTGCCGCCCTTCAGCGAGTTCGTTGTGAACTGAAGCTGCGGCGCTTTGCTCTTCCTCTCTTTCGGTTTGCGTCCCTTGCGAACCAACTGGTTGATGGTCGGCATGATTGCGTTCTCTAAAAGTTAACTTGTTTGGGCTTGCGCCTTCGTTGTTCTCGCCGCTCCAACCCTAGGCGGCAAGAAAGGCTACTGCTTCACGCAGCAGTAGCCTTTTGGTGCTCAATTGGCGCCCTCCCGAAGGCAGCTACGGCTACCTTCAGGCAATTAAGCGCGCAGATTATACCAATATTTTCATGATGCGGCGACTCATTCCGTCAACAGACCTCGACTTTCCCAGAGTCGCCTCTATCGCGTTGCCTACGCCACCTCCAACCCAACCGATAAGCGCGCGAGGCATCGGCAATCCATTGCAGCCGCGTCAACAAGTGCTGCGCATGACGAGTGAGCGTTAGAGATCGGTCTGGTGTTCTTCAGGCACTGACCTGACCCTTGGAAGCAGACCAGCAAGCCTTGTGAACTGCTGTGTCTCTGGGCGATAATCGCCATCAGCAACACAGCAAGGAGGAAGCGCCATGACTCTAGCAACGCGTGCCCGTCCATTCATCAACTACGTCGAGGCGTGGCTCGCCAACCGCCCGACGGCAAAGCTCTCGAAGATCGTTGGCGATGATCCCAGCCGCGTGGCGATCATGTGCGTGGACGTGATCAAAGGCTTTTGCACGATCGGCCCGCTCGCTAGCCCGCGCGTGCAGAGCATCGTGCGCCCAATTGTGAAGCTGTTCAAAGACGCTTACGCGGCTGGCGTGCGCCACTTCGTGCTCACACAAGACGCGCACGACCCAAACGCGGTTGAGTTCGCCCAGTATCCGCCGCACTGCGTGCGCGGTCACGAGGAAGCGCAAACAGTGCCTGAGCTGACGCGCCTGCCATTCGCCTCGGAGTTCGTGATCATCGAGAAGAACTCGATCTCCTCATCGATCGGCACGCAGCTCGATCCATGGCTGGAGGCGCATCCTGAGGTCAAGACCTTCATCGTGGTCGGCGACTGCACTGACCTGTGCACTTACCAGCTCGCCATGCATCTGCGGCTGCGCGCCAACGCCTTGCAAATCCCCGAGGTGCGCGTGATCGTGCCGGAAAACTGCGTGCAGACCTACGACACGCCTGTCAAAGTGGCGCAGAAACACGGCATCCCAGCGCATGACGGCGATCTGTTGCATGCCATCTTCTTGTACAACATGGCGTGCAACGGGGTTGAAGTGGTCAAGAAGATCACGCGCTAGGGCGCAGCAGTAGTCAACGCACGGCGAAAGAACGCGACCACGCGCTGCATCATGCGCTCGCCATCGCGCCCGCGCAGCACGTGTCCTCCTTCGGGGTACTCGAACAGCGCGCTGGGCTTGCCGAGCTCAGTGAGCCTGCGGTGCAAATCGCGAGACCACTCGATGGGCACCTGGGCGTCGCGCGCGCCATGGTGAATCTCGACGGCAGCTTCCCAATCGGCGATGTAAGTGACGGGTGAAATGCGCGCCCAGAGCGCCTCGGGCACACCATCCTCAGGCATGCGCGGCACGCGCCGAAAGACGTCGCGGATGCGCGCGACGTTCAGGCGCTCGTCGGCGCTCATCGAGCCGTAAAGCACGACAGCCTTCACGCCGCGATCCACGCTGATCACGCGCTGGGCGATCCCGCCGCCCATCGAGTGCCCAAACAAGCCGATCGCGTCGGCGTCCGCTTGCGGCAGCTTGCGCACATGCGCAATCAGGTTGAGCACGTCCACTGCATAGCCGACGCGGAAGAGGTTTGCCTCGCCCTCGGCAGTCCCCTCGCTGCGCCCGTGCCCACGGTAATCAGGATGGACGACGAGGAAGCCGGCGCGTGCCAGCGCATCGGCGTATGGCTGCGTGTACGCGTAAGGCGTGCGGTACGTGCGCGGGTTGACGTAGCCATGGAGCACGATCACCACTGGAAACGGCCCTTTGCCGCGCGGCGTGTTCATGAAGCCGTACACGCGCAGCCCGTCGCTATCGTAGCTGATCAACGTGCGCGTGAACGCTGCTGTCACTTGCAGCGTGCGCTCGACGCGCAGCGCGCCGTCGCCGTAAGTTCGCGCGCGCAAAGCAGGGATGGTCAGCGCTTCGTAGTGCGGCGCGGCTTGCGCCTGCGCGGGACATGGCAAAGCGCCGACCGCCAACGCCACGCTCAGCGCAAGCGCAGGAATTCGGAGTCGCAGTCGCATCGCTGGGCATGATAGCGGCTAAGGAACGTCAGCTTCATAGGCGTTAGCTCAACGCTTATTCGCCGGATAATTTGGCTCGATGAGCGCGGCTTCGGCAGCGCTTGCGAATGAACAGCCGGACTACCGTTACTTCGACATATTCGGCAGCCACGCAGCGCTCGGCTTCGCGCTGGGTCAAGCTGATCCTCCGTTCCGAATGCAGTTCTGGTGGTGGCCGCCACCGCCGCTAGCGTTCGCATGGGCTTGCCGAGATGTGGTGCGCGAGCTTCATCCGCACCTGATCGACGAGTGCGACGCCTACGCCGATGCGCAGCGCATCCCGAAGCAGCGCTTCTGGCAGCAGACGTGCCGCGTGAACCTCAAGGCGCGCCTGCGCTCGCCTCATGCGCCCGCCGTCGAGATGGGCGAAGGATGTTCGTCGTTCGCGTGGTTCACTCCGCAAGGCTACGTCGTGGTGGGGCGCAACTACGATTACCTTCCGCAGCAGGCGCGCCGGCAGCGCATTCGTTTCACGCCCGATTGCTGCGCCCTGCCCTCGCTCGGCGCGCGCGGCAGCGTGCCTTGCGGGCGCTACGATGGGATCAATCGCCACGGCGTGTTCGCCGCGCTGCACGTCGTGATGACGGACACTCCGCCTTTGGAGGCGATCCGTCCTGGCGTGCCGTTCCACCTTGTAGTGCGGCTGGCGCTCGAGTTGTGCGACTCGGCGCGCGAGGCGGCCGACCTGATCAGCCGCATCCCTCATCTCAGCAGCCTGAACTACCTCGTCGCCGATGCACGCGAGGCGTTCGTGATCGAAGCCGACCCGCGCCGTGTGCGCGTCCTGCCGCGCGAGGGCGACGTGGTCGCTGCGACCAACCACTTCCGCCATCCCGAGATGACGCCGCTCATGGGCGCGCGCAGCGTGGAGCATTCGGCGTGTCGCTTGGCGTTTCTGCTGCGTGCATCCAGCGCCGCGCCGATCGCCTCAGCGGATGACGCGCTTGCGCGCGCGCAGCGCATCATGGCAGATCGCAGTGTGCCGATGTGCGGCACGCAGGGCTCGCTCACCACGCTGTGGTCTTGCGTCGCTGAGCTAGGCACGCGGCGCATCCGTTACGCGCCCGGCGCGCCTTGCCGCACGCCCTTCGAGGAACTGCCCGCACCATGAGCGCGCTGCCCTTCACGCGCGTGATCGGGATTGACTACTCCGGCGCTGCCACCGCCGACGATCCGCTGCCAGGCATCCGCGTGTACCTCGCGCAGAGCGATGCGCCGCCTTGCGAAGTGCGCCCTGCACCTAACCCGCGCCACCACTGGACGCGCCGACGCCTCGCGCACTGGCTGCTCGAACAGCTCCGCGACGCGCCACCCGCGCTGGTCGGCATTGACCATGCCTTTTCGTTCCCGTTGGCGTACTTTCAAGCGCACCGTTTGCCGCTGTGCTGGCACGCGTTTCTCGCGGACTTCTGCGACCACTGGCAAACCGACGCACTCGGCGTGCGGGTTGAAGATGTGCGCCGTGGGCGGGTTGGGCGCGGCGTGTTGCGCACTGGCGATGCACGTTGGCGGCGGCTGACCGACCGACGCACCGGCGCAAAATCCGTGTTTCACTTCGACGTGACTGGCTCGGTTGCGAAATCAACGCACGCGGGGCTGCCGTGGCTGCGCTTCTTGCGCGAACAGCTCGGCGCGCGCGTGCACATTTGGCCGTTTGACGGCTGGCGTGTGCCAGAAGACGCGAGTGTGATCGCCGAGGTTTACCCTTCGCTGTGGCGCGCACGTTTTCCGCGCGAGGCGCGCAGCGCTGACCAGCATGACGCGTTCGTCGTCGCCGCGCGGCTGTGGCAAGCGCTGCGCAGCGGCGAGCTGCAAGCGTGGCTCGAGCCATCGCTCGACGCCGAAACACGCGCGCTCGCGGACGTCGAGGGATGGATCCTCGGCACGTAGCTCAGTCGGCGAAGAACGGGTTGGCGCGGCGCGTCTCGAGCTTCTCACGCACCACGGTCTCCAGCGCCGGCTCGGTGATGATCAGCAGCACGTCACCTTCTTCGAGCACTGTGCTGCCGTTGGGCACAAACGCCTCTTCGCCGCGCACCACTTGCGCGATCAACACCGCTGGCGGCAAGCGCAAGTCCACCACTTGCTGACCAGCAGCCACACCTCCACGCGGGATGGCGACCTCAATGAAGCGTCGCCTCAGCAAGTCAAGATGTCTGCGGTGAGCCTCAGCGCCGACAGCCGGCTTCGCTTCGAGTTTCAATTTGCGCGCCAACGGCACGATGGTCATACCCTGCAACAACACCGACACCACCACGACGAAGAACACCACGTCGAAGATCAGCGTCGCGCTCTCGACGCCAGCGGCGAGCGGGAAGGTGGCGAGGATGATCGGCGCTGCGCCGCGCAAGCCCACCCAGCCGATCAACAACTTCTCGCGCGCGTCGAGCGAGGAACGCCACAACGCCAGCCATACGCTGAGCGGTCGCGCCACGAGCATGAGGTAGGCTGCGACTGCCAAGCCTACACCCACCACCTCAACGAGGCGCAGCGGCGCCACCAGCAACCCTAGCGTGAGGAACATGGTGATTTGCATCAGCCATGCGAGGCTGTCGTGGAAGCGCTTCACCGTGTTCTTGTGCACGAAGTCAAAGCGGTTCATCACCAGCCCAGCGAGATACACGGCGAGAAAGCCATTGCCGTTGAGAAGCGTGGTGAGTCCATAGGTGAGCAGCGGCACAGCAACCGAGATCACCGAATACAACCCGTCGTAACGCAGGCGCACATGGTTGATGAAGTGCACGGCGGCGTAGCCAATGCCCACTCCGAGCGCGCCACCGAGCACAAACTGAGCCGCCAGCCACAGCAGCAGCATCTCCGCAGAGGGCGGCGCAGTGAGCAAGCGCAACGTCCCCAGCGTGAGCAACACCGCAAGCGGGTCGTTGCTCCCCGACTCCAGCTCTAGGGCTGGTTCGAGCGGCGGCTTTAGGCGCACATCTTTTGAGCGCAAGATGCTGAACACCGCTGCAGCATCAGTGGAGGAAACGATCGCGCCGAGCAGGAAACCTTTTAGCGGCTCCAGCTTCAGCACGACAATTGCGAAAGCCGCCGTGAGCAATGCGGTGAGCAGGACGCCAAGCGTTGCGAGAGCAACGCCCACGCCGAGCACAGGGCGCACGCTGCGCCACTCGGTGTCCAAGCCACCCGAGAACAAGATCACCACCAGCGCTACCACGCTGACGCCCTGCACGAGCGCGAGATCGGTGAGCGCAGCCCAGCCGGTGACGCCCGGCCCCATCAACATGCCGAGCATGAGGAAGAACACCAGCGCCGGCACGCCAAGCCGACCAGAGGCTTTGCTCGCCAGCGCGCTGAGCAACAGGAGCAGCGCGATGAGGATCAGCGTGCTTTCCAACATGCACTTCTCGCAAGGCTTCGGCTACAACGCGCGCTCGAGCCACGCTGCTACACGCACAGCAGCTTCGTCCTCGCCGAACGGCGCGACCACCTGCGCCCCTAGCGGCAATCCCTCTGACCACGCAAATGGGATCGAGAGCGCAGGCAAGCCAGCGAATGCCGCGGGCAGCGTGAAGTGAAGGATGGCTTGGCGCAGCGGCATCGGACCGCGCTCAAGCGCGATCACAGTTGTGCCGCGCAGCGGCGCTGCGCACGGCGCTGTGGGCATGAGCAGCGCCTGCGCGCCAACGCGATGCAGCGCCTCAGCCACGGCTTGACGAAGGACGAGTTGCGCCTCACGAGCGCGCAGGTAGTCCACTGCGCGCACGGCGTAGCCCTGCTGCAGCGCGGCGCGCACAAACGCAGAGAACAGGTCTGGCGCTCGCGCAAGCGCCTCGTGGTGCACGAGCGCCGACTCAGCACGCAGCGCTGGGAAGTGCGCCTCAGCGAGCTCGAGCGGCATATCAGCGTTGGCGATGCGCGCGCCGCGTTGCTGCAGGCGATCGAGCCACGCTTCGAAAGCCGCGCGCACTTCGCGCGTAAGCCAACCACGCATGTGCTCGAACGGCACAGCGAGCGTGGGCGGCAACTCAAGAGGTGCCGCGTTCACGGGCGCTTGAGCAAGCACCGCGAACAGCAACGCCGCGTCAGCAACGGTGCGCGCTAGCACCCCAGCGTGATCGCAGCTCGGCACAAGCGGCAGCGCGCCGTCGAGCGGCACTTTGCCGAATGAAGGCTTAAAGCCGACCACGCCGCAGAACGCCGCCGGCAACCGAATTGAGCCGGCCGTGTCGCTGCCGAGCGCACCATAGCCAATGCCCACTGCGACCGCCACCGCTGCGCCAGAAGACGACCCGCCCGCTTGATGAGCTGGGCGATGGGGGTTTTTCACGTCTCCAGTCCAAGGGTTTTCGCCAGTCAACCCGAGCGCGATCTCTTGCAGATTGGTCTTCGCCACGATCACTGCGCCGGCGGCGCGCAGCCGCGCGGCAGCAGACGCTTCTTCGGGCGCGATGCGCGGCAGCGGGGCACGCGTGCCGGCGCGCGTCGGAGCGCCGCGCACGTTGAACAAGTCCTTCACGGTGATCGGCACGCCGTGCAGCGGACCGCGCCAATGACCAGCGCGCGCTTCGGCGTCGAGCGCAGCCGCCTCGGCTAGCGCTGACTCAGCGTCGAGCCAAGCCAGCGCGTTGAGCGCGTGATGCGCTTGGGCTTGATCAAGGGCAGCGCGCACGAGCGCGGCGGATGTAATCGCGCCTTCGCGCACGGCGCGCGCGGCTTCGACCAGCGTCTCAGGCAGCCACACGACGCGCGCGCTGTAGCGCAGCGTAAAGCCGCTCAGGCGTCACGGGCAGGTCGTTGATCCACACCCCGGTGGCGGCGTGGATCGCCGCCACGACCGCCGGCGCCGTGACCAGAAACGGCATCTCCGCCATGCCGCGGATGCCCCACGCGCCCTGCGGATCGGGGTTCTCGACGATCACAGAGTCGAGATGCTCAGGCACGTCGAGCACCGAGGGAATCAAGTAAGTGCTGAAGTGCGCCGTGAGCACGTAGCCATCGCGAGTGACGAAGTTTTCCAGCGCCGTCCACCCCAGCGCCTGCACCACGCCGCCCTCGATCTGCCCGATCACCAATTGCGGGTTGACGGCGCGACCGACGTCGTCGGCGCAGACGATACGATGCACGCGGATTTGACCCGTCTCTGTGTCCACCACAACATCAGCAGATTGCGCCACGTAGCCGTAGGTGATGTTCGGGTCGCAATAGCCGGTTTCCTCGTCCATTGGTGTGGTCGCGCGCGGGCGGTAGATGTGATGCGCAACGGCGGGGCGCTCTTCATCGCGCCAACGCCGCAGCGCTTCCTCAGCCGCGCCCTTGATGCTGTGGGCCGCCATGAAAGTGAGGCGCGAGGCTGAGGCGCTGCCGCTGCTGCCGCTTGTCGCTGTGTCGCTTAGCACCAGCTCGATCTTCTCGGGGGGGAGCTGGAGCGCTTCGGCAGCAATTTGGAGAAACGCTGTGTGTGCGCCCTGACCGCAATCCGCCCCGGCATACTTGATCACCGCGCGCTCGATCTCCGCTGCGCCGTGCAGCTCCACGGTTGCCTCAGAGCGCTCAGGGAAGCCAAACGAATATCCCACGTTCTTGAATCCACAAGCGAACCCGCGCCCAACCACTTCGTGCGCAGCTTGCGGCTGCGGGAGCGGCGCTTCGCCGGTCTTCGCTGCGCATTGCTCGATCACGTCCACGATAGTGCAACCGGGCGTGATAGGCGTCTGCGCTACCGTCAGGCTGCCCTCGCGCAGCGCGTTCTTCAAGCGCAGCACCACAGGGTCCATGCCGAGCGCAGCGGCGAGCTTGTTCATTTGCGTCTCGGCGACGAACAACGCCTGAGGAGCGCCGAAGCCGCGAAACGCGCCGCTTGGCACGTTGTTGGTCACCACCACCGAGGCGTCAATCCACACGTTGGGAATCTCGTAGGGGCCGACGCAGGTCATCACTGCGTTGCCCATGACCTTGGTGGAGGTGTATGCGTAGGGACCAGCATCGGAGCGAATCTCCACTTTTGCGGCAAGCAAGCGCCCATCGCGCGTGGCGCCGAGCTTGGCATGGAACCACATCGGGTGGCGTTTGTGGTGACCAATGATGCTCTCCTCGCGCGTCCAGATGATCTTCACGGGTCGGCGCAGCTTCCAAGCCGCCAACGCCATGATGATCTGGATGCTCATGTCCTCGCGCCCGCCGAACGCGCCGCCGATCGCGGGGTAGATCACGCGCACCTGCTCGGGCGGCAGCATGAGCGCATGCGCGATCTGATGCTGGTCTTCGTGCGCCCACTGCCCGGCGACGACCATCGTGACGCGCCCAGCTTCATCAATGTAAGCCAAGCCGGCTTCAGGCTGCAAGTAGGCGTGCTCTTGCGCGCCAGTGGTGTAGATGTCCTCGATGATCACATCGCACTGCGCAAACGCGGCTTCCACATCGCCCTTGCGCACGCGGTAGCGCTGCATCACATTGCCCGGATAGTGCGGGTGAAGCTGCGGCGCGTCGGGCTGAATCGCGCGGTGAATGTCCACCAGCGGCGGCAGCGGTTCCAGCTCGACGCGGATCAGGTCACGCGCGCGCTCAGCAATCGCCTCGCTTTCCGCGATGATCAGCGCCAGCTTCTCGCCCACGTGGCGGATGACGCCATCGAAGGGTTTGCGCATCGCGCAGCGGCGATCGCCGTCGGGCAAGCGCAACACCTCAGGGGTCACCATGACCGGCGCATCGAAGAGCACGAGACCATACTCATTGTTGGGCACATCTGCGCCTGTGAAGATCGCCACCACGCCCGGCACGCGTAAGGCGTCGCGCAGATCGAGCGCTTTCAGGCGCGCATGAGGATGACGGGCAAACAGCACCTTGGCGTGCAGCATCCCTGGCATGGAGAGGTCGCCGGGATAGAGCGCTTTGCCGGTTACCTTGGCGAGCGCGTCAACGCGCGTAAGCGACTGACCTAGCATGTTGAGCAAGGATTGTATCGGCATGCAACAGCGTTGGGCACAGACAAAAGCACACTGGGCAAGCGCGAACGCGCCACAGCTCAGCACGAGTTGCCTGCCTGCGCCAGCATGACAGCGCGGCACACGCCTGCGCGAGCGAATCGCTCAGGACGCAGCGACCAGATGCGCCTGCGCCTTCAACGTCTCCAGCGCTGTGCGCCACAGCGTGGCATGCGCATCACTCGGCATGCGCCAATCGCCGCGCGGCGAAAGCGCTACGGAGCCGACTTTGGGACCATCCGGCATGGCGTTGCGTTTGAACTGCTGCGAGAAGAAACGCTCATAGAAGACACCCAGCCACTTCAGAATGGTCTCGGCGTCGAACTCATCGGCGAAGGCGTGGCGCGCCAAGAAGAACACCTTGTGCGGCGGGAAGCCGTTGCGCACATGCTGGAAGAGGAAGAAGTCATGCAGCACATAGGGACCAATCACTTCCTCGGTCTTCTGCTGAAGCTGATTGTCCTTCGGGGGCAGCAGCTCAGGCGTGATTGGCGTGGCTAAGATGTCGCGCAGCACGCGCGCAGTCTCGCCGCTGAAGACTTCGTCGGCGCTCCACTCGACGAGGTAGCGCACCAGCGTCTTCGGCACGCCGGCGTTGACGTGATACATGCTCATGTGATCGCCGTTGTAAGTCGCCCAGCCGAGCGCCAACTCGCTGAGGTCGCCTGTGCCGATCACCAGCCCGCCGATCTGGTTCGCAAGGTCCATCAAAATTTGTGTGCGCTCGCGCGCCTGAGCGTTCTCGAACGTCACGTCGTGCACGTTGGGGTCGTGACCGATGTCGGCGAAGTGCTGCAGGACGGCGTTGCGAATGGGGATCTCGCGCACGCTCACGCCGAGCGCGCGCATCAGCGCGAGGGCGTTGTGGTAAGTGCGCTCGGTCGTGCCAAAGCCGGGCATGGTCACCGCCAAGATGCCCTCGCGCGGCAAGTTGAGCATATCGAAGGCGCGCGCCGTCACCAGCAAGGCAAGCGTCGAGTCCAAGCCGCCGCTGATGCCGAGGGTGACGCGCTGCACGCCGGTGTGGCGCAGGCGGCGCGCCAAGCCAGTGCTCTGAATGGCAAACACCTCGCGGCAGTGCTGCGCGCGCGCCGCAGGATCGCTCGGCACGAAGGGACGCGCCGGCACAGGGCGCAGCAGCGCGCCATGCAGCTTGCTCTCGGGCAAACGTATTTCGATACTCGTCACACGAGGCGGCGCTGCCTGAGCAAACGACACGTTCAAGGCGCGCTCATGCGCGATCTTCTGCACATCCACATCGGCGATCACCATGTGCGTCTCAAACACGAAGCGCTGGCTCTCGGCAAGGAGTTGCCCGTTCTCCGCGATCAGCGCGTGACCGTCGAACACCAAGTCGCTGCTGCTTTCGCCAGGACCTGCGCCGCTGTAGACGTAGGCAGCTAAGCAGCGCGCCGACTGCTGCCGCACAAGATCACGCCGGTAGGCAGCTTGACCAAGCTTCGCTGGGCTGGCGGAGAGGTTGAGCAGCACAGTGGCGCCGCCCAACGCCAAGCGCCCGCTCGGCGGCTCCACCACCCAGAGGTCCTCGCAGATCTCAATGCCGAGCACGCAGCCGGGGTGTGTCGCGTCGCGGAAGATCAGCGCGTTGCCGAAGGGCACATCGAGATCGCCCACGCGCACACAATCGGTGGGGGCGCGGAGCGCTGAGGTGAAATGACGCTGCTCGTAAAACTCGGCGTAGTTCGGCAGGTATGTCTTGGGCACGATGCCGAGCACGCGCCCTTCGCCGAGCAGCGCAGCGCAGTTGAACAATCGCCCCTCCACGGCGAGCGGCAGCCCGACCACTGCAGCGATGTCCAGCTCGCGCGTGGCTTCGGCGAGCAGCAGCAACGCCTCCTGGGCGGCATTAAGGAGCGCGAACTGGCGGAAGAGATCGCCGCAGGTGTAGCCGGTCAGACACAGCTCAGGGAAGAGCGCCAACGCGCATCCACGCTCGCGCGCCTGCTCCATCGCCGTGCGAATCGCGCGCTGGTTGAAGTCCACATCTGCTACGCGCAGCTCAGGCGCCACTGCTGCCACACGCACAAAGCCGAGCGCGGGCGCGGAGAACAACGAACCTGTCATGCTGTGAATTATTCAGCGATAGCATATCTGAAGGGGTGTATGCTTGTGCTTTGACACATGGCGGGGCTGATCCGGAGCGTGGAAGCGGGAAGCGTCGCGGCGCAGGCGGGGCTTCAGCCAGGCGATGTGCTCGTGTCCATCAACGGTCATCGTCTGCGCGACGTGATCGACGCGCAGTTTTACGCTGCCGACGAGGTGCTCACGCTGCACTTCGTGCGCGCGGGGCATGACCACAGCGTCACTGTGCGGCGCGCCTACAACCAAGCGCTAGGCATCACCTTCGCGCACCCGACCTTCGACGTTGACATACGGCGCTGCAACAACCTGTGTCCGTTCTGCTTCGTGCTGCAAAACGCGCCACGCATGCGGCGCTCGCTCTATATCAAGGATGACGACTACCGCTACTCGTTCCTCTTCGGGCACTTCGTCACGCTCACCAATTTGAGCGAGGAGGATTGGGCGCGCATCGCCGAGCAACGCCTAACGCCGCTCTACGTGAGCGTGCACGCCACCGATCCAGAAGTACGCCGCCGCTGCTTGCGCAATCCCAACGCGCCAGACATCATGGCGCAACTGCGTTGGCTTGCCGAACACGGCATCGAGACGCACACACAGCTCGTGATCACGCCCGGGCTCAACGATGGAGTCCACCTCGAGCGCAGCGTGCGCGACCTCGCCACGCTTTACCCTGCCGTGCGCTCGGTGAGCGTGGTGCCCGTGGGCTTGACCAAGTATCACCGCTACGGTCACCGCACGCACACGCGCGCAGAAGCCGAGCAGATGCTCGCGCAAATCGCACGGTGGCAAGATGCGTTTGTCGCGCGCTTTGGCGTGCGCTTCGTGTATGCCACAGACGAGTGGTACCTGCTCACGGGTCGTCCCGTCCCGCCAAAACGCGCCTACGATGGCTTGAATCTTCAGGCTAACGGTCTGGGCATGGTGCGCGACTTCCTCGACGAGTGGCGGCGCGTGCTACGGCGCGAGGTGCGCGCAAGCGCCTTGCAGCACCCGCGATACCGCAGAGCGACGCTAGTCACCGCCACGCTCTTCGCGCCGCTGCTGAGGCGCGTCGCTCACCAGATGATGCGCGAAACCAACGTGATGCTCGACGTAGTGCCAATCGTGAACAACGCTCTCGGCGAGACGATCACTGTTGCCGGCTTGCTACATGGTCAAGACGTGATCGCTCAGCTCAGCACGCATCCATTCACACAAGCGGAGAGCGAGTTGATCATCCTGCCCCGCCTCATGTTCGACCACCCCGACTGCATCGCGCTGGATGACCTCTCGCCACTGGATGTCGCGCGCGCGCTGGGCAAGCCAATCGCGCTTGCCGACACAATGGGCGACGTCGTGGACGCGCTCACGGGACAAAGCGCATTGCACTTTGAGCCAGACATGGCAGCGCCACTGCTGCCGCTTGTAGCCGCTTGAAACGAAACGGCGGCTTCGTGAGCCGCCGTTCTCTGCTCAGGGGCGAGTCTACGCTCAACCTTCCTCTTCTTCGGCTTCCTCCTTCTTGCCGCGCTCGATCACCTCGACCTCGCCGGGTTCCACGGCAGCTGCTTCCTCGACCGCTGCCTCGGTGAAGCGCGTGACGCGCAACACCTCAAGCTCTGGGTCTTCGAGGAAGCGAATGCCTGGCGGCACGATGATGTCTTTCACGCGCACTGCGTCGTCAATCTTCATCTTGCTCACGTCAATCGTGACGGACTCGATCAAGTCCTGTGGCAGGCACTCGATCTCAAGCGTGTCGCGCTCCTGGATCAGCACGCCGGCGCCGCTTTTCACGTCCTCTGGCTCGCCGACGACGATGATGCGCAGGCTCGCGGTGATGGTCTCGGTGAGCGAGACCTCGTAGAAGTCCACGTGCAACAAGCTGCGCTTGATTGGGTCGCGCTGCACTTCGCGCGTGAGCACCATGCGCGGCTGCGCCTCACCATCAACCTGCAAAGAGATCAGCGTATTGCGCCCCGCCTTGCGCAACGTGTTGGCGAGGACGCGCGTCTCGACTTGGATAGGCAGGGGGGCAGTGTGGCGACCGTAGATGATCGCGGGCGTTTTGCCGCTGCGCCGCAGTGCTTTGACACCGCGCCCCACAGCAGTGCGAACCTCTGCCGCAAGCGAAATCGTCTCTGCCATGTGACGTTCAACTCCTTTTGTCCTGCAATTCAGCCGCCCATCAGGCCTGTCGCCCTACTCACGGATGTGACTGCAATGTCACGGAGCACGTGCTGCGGCTGAGAAGGCACATGGATTATAGCCGGAAGGGCGGCGAGGAGGCATTACCATGAGTGGCTAGCTTCAGTTGGCGCGTTGCTACTTTGCCTTGCTGTAAACTGCTTTTCAGCGTCGTGGAGTCTAGCCGAGAGTTGGTAGCAACGCTGAAAACCGGTCTGCGGCGAGGCTGAGCGGCGAAGCATCAACTGGAGCTAGCCACTCCCGCATTACTGAAATTGAGTTGGCGCAATACACTACGCTGTCAGCTGACGAGCCATGGACTCACTTCTGCAACTAATGTTGGCATTTGGCGGGGCTTTTGTTAGCGTCTGCCTGTTCGGCGGGGTTCTAGCATTTGCGGAGAAACTGCGGTATTACGCGATCCCTTCTGCTACACTCAGCCTGTCGAATGCTGCAGATGCTCTGAGAGCAGCCATCAAATTCTTATTTTCCTCTCTCATAATCCTCTGCCTCATTTTTGCCCATCCTGCTTGCCCTGCCCTCGCAGAAGACCCAAGAGCGTGGGTATTTACCTGCATTCACTGTACACGCACTGAGTGGGATCTTTGCACTTCTGTCACTCTCATATCCGGCTAGATCAGGTAAGCTAAAACGAGCACCGGCACTCGTGCCTTTATTAGCAGTGATATCGATCGTAGGGTTGGCACTGCTATGGCGAGATGGAGAGCTGCTTATAGGTGTGTTGAACACACCACCGTGGGCGATTATATTTGTATCTGTTCTAATCTTCATAGTTCAGTTATACGCTTGGCTGCAAATTTCGCCCCAGCGTAGTTACGGACAAGCGCTTGCGAAGGGACTTGCAAAAGGAGAATCGGCTGCTATGTTTGCTTCTTATCTCTTCTTGCTCTCTCTGGCTCTATCACTCTCGTTGGCATACTTCTATTTCAAGTAGCTGAATGTCTAAAACAAGATAGAGTGCTGATTTATGCAGCTTCTCTATTTCTTATCCTCATCACTGCTCTACTAGCATTCCGAGGAAGTATGTTCTTTGTTGCCTATAATGATCTCAAAGAAGGTCTACAGCGAGTCTTGAGTATAAAAATAGAAAATCGACCTAAGAGACGTCCTCGCAACTTATTGCTAATAGTTGAGCAGAACAACATCCTATACTTCACGCGGTGGGATAAGAAAGGAGGCCTGCCCAAGAAATCTGTATTGGCTATCCCGAAGGATCGCATCGAGTACCTGAAGCTGCAACCCTTCAACCCAGCTGCTAGCGCAGGTGTACAAGCCCCCTTGGCTGCCGGTGCAGGCGGCGGACGAGCTAATGTTGTCCAAAGGCTGGAAGCCTGGCTCTGCAATCTGCTTCAGATTCCATAGCTGATGCCCCTCTCAGCGCACCACCACGCGCGCGGGCGCAGAACGCACGATGCGCCCATCGCGCAGGCGCGCCTCAGCAACAAACCAATGCTCTCCACGGCGCAGTTGCCAAGTGGCACGCAAGTGCCTTCCCTCCGCTTGCGCAACCAGCGAGCCATCACCCAGAAGCACGCGCACAGAGGCGACGAGCGTTGAATCAGCCAACGCTTCCACCGGCACACGCTGCGCCGCCTCAGGCAACTCCGAGGCAAGGCGATACGTCGCGCCGTTGTCTGGGCGCAACAGGCGTACTAGCGGCAGCGTCTGCTGCGCATCAGCGCCGCTTGCGTGCGCAGCGAGTTCGTCGAATAGCAGCCAGCCCTGTGCTCGCGCCCAGGCGCGCAACGCTGGAGGCACGTCCAGCGCCACGCGCTCAATCACGTAAGCGGGCGGGGTGGTTACGTCGGCAAGGCGCCCAGTGCGCGCATCCAGCTTCACGCGCCGATGCCAAGTGTCAGATTGAGTCGGCACTGTGCCCGCAATGAACCACTCTCTACGGCGATACGGGCATTCGGGCGTGGGCAACAGCCCCGACGGCACACAAACTTCAGCCTGCACAAGCCCCAGCGGGCGCGGGAACTCGCGCGCAGGCACGCCCTGATGCACCGCTTGCATCACCTGCCGCCAGATGGGGGCAGCACCGCTGACCCCGCTCACATTGCGCATCGGCTCACCGTCGGCGTTGCCCACCCACACCCCCACGGCAAAGCGCGGCGTGTAGCCTACTGTCCAGTTGTCGCGGAAATCAGTAGTGGTGCCGGTTTTGACGGCTGCTGGGCGCGCGAGACGCAGCACGCTGAACTCGCCAAAGGTGGGCGCGCGCGCCAACGGGTCAGCAAGAATGTCGGAGATCAACCATGCAATGCGCGCGTCCACCACTTGGGGCGCATCCGCAGGGCGCGCTTGCCAGCGCAAGCGCCCCTGCGCATCGCGCACCTCACGGATGGCGACGGGCGTCACGCGGC
Source organism: Thermoflexales bacterium (assembly GCA_025057935.1). Taxonomy (GTDB): domain Bacteria; phylum Chloroflexota; class Anaerolineae; order J036; family Brachytrichaceae; genus DRWP01. Next base: position 23,427 of record JANWUW010000086.1, on the reverse strand, counting down.
GGCCTGCGTTAGCGAAGGCAGCGTAGGCAGCCGTTAGCTCCAGCAGGCGCACCTCGCCGCTGCCGAGCGCCAGCGCTAAGCCGTAGTGCTCAGCGCTGCGCAGCGAGGCAATGCCAAGCGCGTGCGCCAATGCCACTACGCGCTCCACGCCAACCTGCTGAAGCACGCTCACAGCAGCAACGTTGTTCGAGGTCGCAAGCGCTTCGCGCGCGCTGATCGGTCCGCGGTGCTGACCGTCGTAGTTGATGGGCACGTAGGGCAAGCCCTCGCGCGTGGGGAACGCCGTGCGCACGTCGAAGAGCGGCGTCGCCGCTGTGAAGCGAGGCAAGTGCGCAAACGCCGCGGCATACACAATCGGCTTGATCGCACTGCCCGGCTGGCGCAGTGCCAATGCCGCGTTCACTGCGCCGCTGATCGACGCATCGAAGTAGTTCGGGCTCCCGACGAGCGCCAGAATTTCGCCGCTGCTCACGTCGAGCACGACCACCGCCGCGTTGCGCACGTTGTGACCAGCAGGATGGAGGCGCCTGTCGTTGAGCTGCTCGAGGTGCGTGCGGATGATGGCAACCACTGCCTCATTGAGTGCAAGGTCGAGCGTGGTGGTGACGATCAATCCTTCGCGCAGCAGCGCCTCAGTGCCCAGTTGCTCCTCGAGCTGCTGTCGGACGAGGTTCACAAAGTGCGGCGCGCGAATGGCAAACGGCGCTGGCGCAAAGCGCAGCGGTGTGCGCGCCGCTTCCTCGGCTTCCTGCGCGCTCACGTAGCCAAGCTGCGCCATGCGCTGGAGCACAATTCGCTGTCGCGCTAGCGCGCGCTCGGGGTATGTGAATGGGTCGTAGGATGCTGGCGCTTGCGTCAGCCCTGCGAGCAAGGCGCACTCTCCAAGGCTCAGCGCGCGCGCCGGCTTGCCGAAGTACGCCTGTGCCGCTGCTTCAGCGCCATAGGCGAGGTTGCCGTAGTAAACCGCGTTGAGGTAAAGCGCCAGAACTTCATCCTTCGTATAGCGCTGCGTGATCTGCCAAGCAAGCAAGGCTTCGCGCGTCTTGCGCCACAGCGTGCGTTCGGCGCGCGCCTCTGGCTCGAGCAGCAACATGCGCGCCACTTGCTGCGTGATAGTGCTGCCGCCTGCCACGACCTCGCCGCTGCGCAGATTGGTCCAAAGCGCGCGCAGCACGCCTATCACATCCACGCCAGGATGCTCGTAGAAGCGCGCATCCTCTATGGCGAGAGTTGCCAACCGCAGACAACGCGGGAGCTGGTCGGCTGAAAGCGGCGCGTGTCGCCCTGCAGCGCGCGGGTCGAAAATCTCGAACAGCAGCCGCCCGTGGCGGTCGAGGATCTTGGTGCTCGGCGCTGGCGCGCGCTCATACAGGCGCGTCACTGAAGGCAGGCTGAGCCACAGCGCTGCACACGCCCCAATCGGCAAAGCAAGCAGTGCGAAGCCCACGAAAACGGCTGCTCGGCGCCAGCGCATCGCCAACGATTATGGCGCAGCGCCGCCCAACAGTGCCTCCGCAATCACTGCGGCGCAGCGCTGCCACGAGAAACGCTGCAGGTTCGCCCGACCTGCGGCAACGAGCTGCGCGCGCAACGCGGCATCCGTCACGAGCCGTGCGAGCGCAGCGCGCATCGCCTCCACGTCTTCTGGGTCGAAGTAAAGCGCGGCGTCGCCGGCAACTTCTGGCAAAGCAGCGCGCCGGCTACAGGCGAGCGGCGTCCCGGCAGCATGAGCTTCGAGCACGGGAAAGCCGAAGCCCTCATGCAACGAGGGGATCACCACGGCTAAGGCGTTCCGAAGCAAAGCGCTTTTCTCGACGTCGCTCACGTAGCCTAAGCAGCGCACGCGCGGCGCTCGACACAACGCGCGATCCACTGCGCCCCATCCCTGCGCGCCCGCCAGCACAAGCTCCAGGGCAGCCGCTTCGCTGAGCCGCGCCCACGCTGCCACTAGTCGATGTAGGTTCTTCCGCGGTTGCAGCGTGCCGACGTGCAACACGTAACTGCGCGGGCGCAGCCCGTAGCGCGAGAGCACGGCATCCGCTGTGGCTTCGTTCACGGCAGCCAGCGGCGGCACGCCAGGATGCGCCACGCGCACTTTGTCTAGCGGTACGCGGTAGAAGCGCAGCACATCGGCGCGCGTGGCGTGCGAATCGGCAATCACCACGTCTGCCAGCCGCACCGACAGCCATGTGCCCAGCTCGAGGTAAAGCCGCTGCCCGAGCAGGTGCGCGCGCGGGAAGTAGCGGTAACCCACATCATGAACTACCACCACGCGGCGCATCGGCGGCAGCGGCACGAAGGGCAGCACATGTGCTGGCACGAACAGCGCCTGCGGCGGGCGCGCGCGCAACTCGCGCCAAAGCCCCCAATGCGTCCACAGCCGCGGTTGGCGAATCCAACACTGCTCCACATGCGGCGCGCAGACACGCCAGCCCTCAGGGTCGTCGCGGAAGTAGAGCCGCACACGATGCGCGCTGAGCAGAGGCACCAATGCTTCGATCACCGCGCGCGCATAACGCTCGGTGCCGGTGAGGCGCGGTGCCAACACACGGCTGGCGTCTATGCCGATCAGCACGCGCGCGAGTGTAGCAGGCGCTGCGCGCTACAATCGCGCGTCGGAGCGCGGACGATGAAGCTTCACGAGTACCAGTCCAAGCAACTCTTCGCCCGTCACGGCATTCCTGTTCCCCAAGGCATCGTCGTCGAGAACGCAGCGGCAGCACGTGAGGCAGCGCGCGCGCTCGGGCTGCCTGTGGTGATCAAAGCGCAGGTGCTGGTCGGCGGGCGCGGCAAAGCCGGCGGCGTCAAGCTCGCGCACACGCTCGATGAGGCAGAAGAACTCGCCGATCGCATCCTCAGCATGAGCATCAAGGGCTTGCCGGTGCGTCGCGTGCTGGTGGATTCGGCTGCCGACATTCGCGGCGAGATCTACCTCGGCGCGGTGATTGACCGCGCGCTGCGGCGCGTGGTGCTCATGGCGAGCAGCGCCGGCGGCGTGGACATCGAAGAAGTGGCGGCGAAAACACCTGAGAAGATCGTGCGCGTCGCCGTCGATCCCTTCATCGGGCTGCCTGAGTATTTGGCGCGCGATGTAGCGGTCGCGATCGGGCTGCCACGCGAGCACTGGTCTGAGTTCATCAAGATCGCGCGCGGGCTGGTGGAGGCGTTCCACGCCTACGACGCCTCGCTCGCCGAGATCAACCCGCTTGCCCTTGTCGCTGCGGATGGTCACCTGCGCTTGCTCGCGCTCGACGGCAAGATGGTGATAGACGACAACGCCCTCTTCCGTCACCCTGAGCTCGCTGCCATGCGCGATCCCGACGAGGAGAGCGAAGCCGAGCGCAAAGCGCGCGCTGCAGATCTGAACTACGTCTCGCTCGATGGCGACATTGGCTGCTTGGTGAACGGCGCCGGGCTCGCCATGGCGACGTTGGACATCATCCAGCACTTCGGCGGACGCCCAGCCAACTTCCTCGATGTGGCGGGCGGCGCCAAAGCGGACAAGGTCGCTGCCGCGCTGCGCATCCTCCTCGCCGATCCGAAGGTGAAGGTGGTGCTGTTCAACATCTTTGGCGGCATCACGCGCTGTGACGAAGTGGCGCGCGGCATCGTGCAAGCCATTGAGGAGATCAAGCCCAGCGTGCCAATGGTGGCGCGCATCACCGGCACCAACAAGGAGGAAGGCGATCGCATTCTCGCCAGCGCTAACCTCATCACCGCTGAGAGCGCCGCCGAGGCAGCGCAGAAAGCCATCGCGCTCGCGCGCGCTGCCGCTTAAAACTGCTCGACTCATGCGCACCGACATCCGTCTCGCGCTGCCCTCCAAAGGGCGCCTGCAACAGCCCACATTGGAGTTCCTAGCGCGCTGCGGCTTTGAGGTGAAACCCTCTGCAACGCGCGGCTATATCGGCAGCATCCCCGCGCTGCCCCAGCTCACTGTGCTCTTCCAGCGTCCACGCGACATCATCGTGAGCGTCGCCGGCGGCGGTGTGGACTTCGGCATTACAGGCTTCGACGTAATCGCTGAGGCGCAAGCCGATGAACACATCTACGTGCTGCACGACGCCCTCGGCTACGGCAAGTGCCGCCTTGTGCTCGCCGTTCCGGAGCAGTGGGAAGACGTGCAAAACATGCACGACCTGCGCGTGAAGGCAAGCCAGATGCCACACCCCTTGCGCGTGGTCACCAAGTATCGCTACTTAACCCAACGCTTCCTCGAGACCAACGGCGTGCAGCCCTTCGCGCTTGTGGACGCGGAAGGGTCGCTGGAGGTCGTGCCCGAGATCGGCTACGCGGATGTGATTGTGGACGTCGCCGAAACAGGCGCGACCTTGCAGCAAAATCGTCTGCGCGTTCCGCAGGGTGGGGTGATCTTGCACTCGCAGGCAAGCCTTGTGGCGAACCGCGCGTCGCTGCGCCGTCCTGAGGTGATGGCGGTGGCAATTGAGCTGCTGGAGTACATCGAGGCACACCAGCGCGCTGAGGGCTATTTCATGGTTTGGGCAAACGTGCGCGGCGAATCACTGGAATCGGTGGGACGTTTGATCACCGAGCAAACCACCCTAGGAGGCTTGCAGGGACCAACAATTGCGCCGATCTACCCCAACCCCACCAGCGCAGCCGCCCACCCGCACACGCGCTGGTTTGCCGTGAACGTCGTTGTTGGGCGACATCACCTCACTGAAGCCATCGAGCAACTGCGCGCCATCGGCGGCAGTGGTGTGGTGGTTACGCCGACGACCTACATCTTTGAGGAGCAGCCCAGTCGTGTCGCGGCGCTGCGCGCGTTGCATCAGACGCTGCGCCCCGCGTAAGGCAGGCTCAGAGCAAGTGGCGCACGTTGTCGCCCAGCAAGAACAACCCCAGCCCCACCACGAAGAGGGCAAACACTTGGCGCAGCGTGTGCGCAGAAAGCCGCTGCACTAGACGCGCGCCCACAAACGCACCGACAAACCCAGCAACGACAAACACTCCCGTTGTCACGACATCGAGATTGGCGCTGGCAAGATGCCCCAGAAAGCCTGCTGCGCTGTTCATGGTGATCACGATCAGCGAGGTGCCGACGGCTTGCTTCATCGGCAAGCCGACGAGCAACACCAGCGCCGGCACGATGAGAAACCCGCCCCCCACGCCGAGAAAGCCAGTCAGCGCGCCCACGGCTGCGCCGCCTCCGAGCACAGCAAGCCACCCGCGCGGCGTGCCCTCGGCGTCTGCAGGCAAGCGGACGAAGAGCATCCACCCCCCGATTACAAGCATGAGCAGCGCGAACAGCGTAAGCAGCACATGAGGCGAGACGCTGCGCGAAGCATTCGCAGCCAAGAACGAAGCCAGCATTCCTACTCCGCCAAACACCAACGCCACGCGCCAGTTCAGCGTTCCTTGGCTGCGATGCATCAGTGCGCCGAGCGCGCTGTTCAGCCCCACGATCACCAAAGACGCTGTCACCGCTGCCTGCGGGGTGATGCCCACGACGTATACCAGCGCGGGCACCGTAAGAATCGAGCCGCCGCCGCCCAGCAAGCCCAACGTGATGCCGATGGCGAAGCCCAGCGCAAGGTCGACCAGCAGCGATGACAGCGTCATGCCATACTAGGCGCGTTCAGCGCTCGATGGGGAAACCCGCAGCTTGCCAGTCGCCGATGCCGCCGAGATCGTAAACTTCGGTGTAACCGGCGCTGCGCAAGATGCTGGCGGCGATTGCGCTGCGGCTGCCGCTGCGGCAGTAGAGCACCACAGGCTTATCTTGAGGGATGTCTTTCAGGCGCTGGCCGATCACCTGCACGTCGATATTCTTCGCGCCGGGGATATGGCCCATGCGGAACTCCTCCGGCGTGCGCACGTCGATCAACACATGGGGCCGATTGGCAAGCTTGAACTCCTGCTGGTACTGCTGCGGCGTTAGCACGTTGTTGCTGAAGCCGAAGCGCTTGAGAAACTGGAACATAGCGATCTTCACCCTCTTGCTCGTGTCTCAACGTATCTGATGCAATCCTACCTTGAGCAGCAATCATCAACCCTGCACACGTTGCTTATAATCGCCAAAAGAGTTGACTTATCCCTCGTTCGACCTTTATAAGCTGCGCATCTTCGTCACCGCAGTGGAAAGCGGCAGTTTGAGCGCGGCAGCAGAGCGGCTCTTCATGTCTCAGCCGGCGGTGAGCCAGCACATCCATGAGCTGGAGAACACCCTAGGTACAGTGCTGCTCACGCGCAGCCATCGCGGGGTGACATTGACCGAGGCGGGTCAAGTCTTCTACCGCTACGCGCAGCGCTTGCTGGCGCTAGCCGCAGAAGCAAATCAAGCCATCGCGGCATTTTCAAGCGGCGACCGCCTCATGCTGAAATTGGCAGCAACGCCGGGCATCAGCACGTATCTGCTCCCTGGTTGGTTGGCAGCTTTCCGCGAGCACCACACCGAGGTGATGATATGCACGCAGACCGCGACCACACCAGAGATCACGGCGCAAGTGCAAGGTCGCCAAGTGGACCTTGGCATCATCGAGGGCGAGCTCGACGAAACCGACGCATCGCTCAGCGTGCAATTGCTGGGCGAAGCAGCGCAGTATCTCATCGTCAGCCCTGCCCATCCCTTGGCTGCACACGCGGAGGTGTCCTGGGAAGCGCTTCACGATCTGCCCTTCGTCACGCGCCAGCCCGGCAGCCAGACGCGCATCTGGCTCGATCAAGCCATGCTCATGCATGGCGTCTCGCCACGCATCGTCGCCGAGTTCGACAGCCCCGAATCCATCAAGCGCCTTGTGATGACCAGCAACGTAGCCAGCATCTTGCCCGGCTATGCGGTGCGTGAAGAAGTAGCTGCAGGAAAGCTGCGCGCCTTAGAGCTGCGCCCGCCCTTGCGGCGCGCCATTCGCGCGGTGTGGTCGCGCGCGCAGCCGCTATCGCCTCATGCCCAAGCCCTGCTGCGCCACATCCTGAGCTTGCTTACGCTCAGCGAGCTGAGCGTTTCCCCGCCACCCAACCCCACTTGAAAGCCGATTCGCTGCCCTAAGTCCTCATCATCCATCTTCCATTTCTCCATCCTCCAATCGTTCAGCTCGATCCGATTGCTCTGAGTTTTCTGATCGATCGGACATCTATAAACGGTGCTTATGGATTGGATAAGTGAATCGGAAGCGCCGTGCTGCGCGCCGCTCACTACACTCCTTTGCAAATCAAACAGATAGGCAAAGCACATTGGGTTTGGACTGAACGTTGCGCATCCGCGCGCAACGCCATTTAGAACCCGAGATGAGGAGGAACTTCCGTGAGGTCACTTTCTATCGAAGCGCTTGCGCTCGAAGCTCGAGAGCCCCAAGATGGGCTTCCGCATGAGGGCGCCATCCACGCAGAAGAGTTGCTCGAGAAGATCCTCGAGCGCCTCGAGCGGATTGAAACCCGCTTAGCGCACTATGAATCGCTCATCGAGCAAGCTCATCCCATGCTCGGCATGGTCGGCGATACCGTTGATGAATGGGTGGCTGCTCTCAATCGGCGCGGGATCGACCTTGACGCACGTGGGCGCGAGGTGCTCGGCTTGCTCGAGCGGCTCACAGCGCCTGAGCATGTTCAGGCGCTGCGCGCGCTGGTGGAGCAGTTACCCCTGCTCAGCGAAGCCGCACACGCCGCGCCTGGCCTGATCGCCACAGCCGTGGACACATTCGACGAGACCATCGCTCACTTGCGCGCACAGGGCGTAGATGTGGAAGACGTGGCGCGGCGCCTGTTGCGCATGGCGAGGGCGCTGCTGGACTCGCATGTGCTCGACGAGCAACCCGTCGCTGTGGTGAGCAGCGCCGCTCAGGCGCTCGCAGAAAGCGCTGCCAGTGCTCGCCCTGCCTCGCCCCTGAGCCTGCTGCGGGCATTGGGCGATCCCGAAACGCAGCGCGCCTTGGGGTTCTTGCTCGCTTTCGCCAGAGCCTTCGGCGCCAAGCTCAACCGCCTTGCTCATGAACAAGCTTAACCAAATTCAGAGTTGCTCTTCCCAGGAGGAAGCGTCATGAAGACTCACTATCCAGTGCTCATCGCTGGCGGCGGCACAGCGGGCATCACGGTCGCCGCTCAGCTCGCAAATCATCCCAACCCGCCTCAGATGGCGATCATCGAGCCAAGCACCAAGCACTATTACCAGCCCCTTTGGACGCTGGTCGGCGGCGGCGTCTTCCCCAAAGAGGACTCCGTGCGCGATGAAGCCGAATTTATTCCTCCGGGCGTGGATTGGATTCAGGAATACGTAGCTGAATTCGACCCAGACAATAACCGCGTCGTGTTGCGCAACGGCACAGTGCTCACCTATGACTACCTCATTGTTGCCTTGGGCATTCAGATTGATTGGGACAAGATTCCCGGATTGAAAGAGGCGCTCGCCATGCGCAACGGCGTGTGCAGCAACTATGCCTACGAGACGGTGGAGCGCACATGGGAGAACATCCGCTCCTTGAAGCGCGGCGTGGCGGTCTTCACACAGCCCTCGACGCCGATCAAGTGCGGTGGCGCCCCGCAAAAGATCGCCTATCTCGCTGATGACTACTTCCGCCGCGCAGGCGTGCGCGACAACATCACCATCAAGTTCTTCTCAGGTCAAGCCAGCATCTTCTCGGTGGAGAAGTACGCCAACACACTGCGCCAAGTGTGCCAACGTAAGGGCATCGAGACCTATTTCCGACATGACCTCGTCGCTGTGGATCCTCATCGTAAAGAAGCTGTGTTTAAGAACCTTAACACTGGTGAGCAGGTGACGGTGCACTACGACATGCTGCACGCAACCCCGCCCATGAGCGCGCCCGACGTGATCAAGCGCAGCAAGTTAGCATCCGAGGCGGGCTGGGTGGAGGTGGACAAGCACACCTTGCAGCACGTGCGCTATCCAAACGTCTTCTCCCTCGGCGATTGCAGCAGCCTGCCGACCTCCAAGACGGGCGCTGCTATCCGCAAACAGGCTCCTGTCCTCGTGGAGAACTTGCTCGCTGCTTTGGAGGGTCGCCCGCTGCACGCCACATATGACGGCTACACATCATGCCCGCTGGTCACAGGCTACGGCAGCTTGGTGCTGGCGGAGTTTGACTACACCCACACGCCGAAGGAGTCTTTCCCCTTCGACCAGTCGAAAGAGCGCTACAGCATGTACGCGCTGAAAGCGTATGGGTTGCCCGCGATGTACTGGAACGGAATGCTCCGCGGTCGCATCTAAGCAACAGGAGACAAGGAGAGGATAAGCCATGATCTTTCGCCAGTTTTTGAACGAGTCAATCTCCGCTGCGTCCTACCTGATTGGCTGTGCGCAGAAGGGCGTCGCAGCAGTGGTTGACCCAAGCCTGCCTCCCGACGTTTACCTCATGGCAGCGGCTGACAAGGGTCTGCGCATCACGACTGTCATTGAGACGCACTTCCACGCAGACTACATCTCCACGGGGCGCGCGCTGGCGGCGCAAACCGGCGCCGTGATCTACGCGCCGAGCCGCGACGACATCGAGAACGACATCACCGGCGCCTCAGTGCACTACCCACACATCCGCGTGCGTGACGGCGACGAGATTCGCATCGGCAACGTGGTCATCCGCGCTCTGCACACGCCTGGGCACACCCCAGAGCACATGGCGTATCTCGTCATTGACACGCCGCGCAGCAACGAGCCGTGGATGGTGCTCACTGGGGACTCGTTGTTCGTCAACGATGTGGCGCGTACAGACCTTGTGGACCTGCCGCTGTGCGGCCCGCGCGTGATCTTCGAGAGCATGCAAAAGCTCATGACGCTGCCAGACTACTGCGAGGTCTACCCAGCGCACTATGGCGGCTCGGCATGCGGCGGCAAGCAAATGAGTGGAAAGCCCGTCAGCACAATCGGCTTTGAGCGGCGCTTCAACTGGGTGCTTCAATCGAAGACGCCCGAGGAGTTCGAGAACCTCATGCAATCAATCGTGCGCGAAGTGGTGGAGTCGGTGCTGATCCACCGCAACACCAACCGTGGCGTGCTGCCGCTGCCGCCCGACTACTATCAGCAGAGCGCCATGCGCCACGCGCCCGCTGCCACACTTCAGGCGCTCACCCTCGACCAGGTGCAGACGCTCCAGCACCAAGGCGCGGTGTTGCTCGATGTGCGCACCCAGCTTGCCTTTGCACAAGCACACCCCGCTGGCGCACTGAACATCACGTTCAACCAGAGCAACCTCGTGAAGCGCGCCAAGATGCTGATCGAGCCGGCTCAGAAGATCGTAGTGCTGGGGGATGTGCCCACAGTGGCACAACACGCCGCCGAGCTGCTTGCCGAGGCAGGGATGAACGTGATCGGCTATCTCAACGAGTCGGTGGAGGCATGGATGGCGGCAGGCTTGCCCACCGAGCAGGTTGCTGTGAACAACCTTGAGGGACTGTATCAGCACGTGCTGAAAGCCGATGCTGTGATCCTCGACGTGCGTGACCCGTTCGAGTGGGAGAAGCAAACCATCCCCAACGGCTCCGTGGACGTGCGCCTCATTGCGCTCGGTGAGCTACGCGATCGCTGGCACGAGCTGCCGCGCGACCGCCACATCGTGATCGTATGCGAGAGCGGCACGCGCGCCAGCGCAGCAGCAAGCTGGCTCCGCCAGAAGGGCTTCACCGATCTCGAGATCATCGCCCCCGAGGGCGTGAGCGATTACGCCAAACGCTACCCCACCACACGCCTCGAGAAGGCGCTGGTTTAACGTGTGCGATCCTCCTATCAACAACGGGGCGCGCCCAAGGTTGGAGCGCGCCCCGTTGTTTTTTCTCTCCACAGGCAAGTCAGTAAACCCCGCGCAGCTTCAGCTCCTCCGCGCGATGACAAGCCACCCAGTGATCGGGCTTCACCTCGCGGAATTCAGGCGCTTTCTGCTTGCACAGATCCACGGCATATTGGCAACGCGGGTGAAAGTAACATCCGCTGGGCGGGTTTGACGGGTCAGCAACATCGCCCTGCATGATGATGCGATCAGACTTGTAAAGCGGGTCGGGCTTGGGCACGGCAGAGAGCAGCGCCTCGGTGTATGGATGCATGGGGTTAGTGTAGAGTTCCTCCGAGCTTGCCATCTCCACCACTTTGCCGACGTACATCACTGCGATGCGATCGGAGATGTGCTGCACCACGCTGAGATCGTGGGCAACGAAGATGTAGGAAAGCTTGAATTCTTCTTGCAGATCCTGCAGCAGGTTCAGCGTTTGCGCTTGAATGGACACGTCTAGTGCCGAGACAGGCTCGTCGCACAACACAAGGCTCGGGTTGAGCGCCAACGCGCGCGCAATGCCGATGCGCTGACGCTGCCCACCAGAGAACTCATGAGGGTAGCGCCGCAGATGATCGGGGCGCAGACCAACGCGCCGCAGCAGCTCCACGATGCGTTCCTCGCTTTCGCCCTTCACATACTTGCCGTGGATCACCATCGGCTCAGCGATGATGTCGGCAACCGTCATGCGCGGGTTGAGCGAGTTGATCGGGTCTTGGAAGATCATGGCGATCTCTTGGCGCACGCGGTTCATCTCCTCGCGGCTCAGCTCTAGCAAGTTCACCATCTTGGGTGTGCCGTCTGGGGAAAGCGCGCGCGTCTTGAAGAACACTTGCCCAGCGGTCGGCTCGTAGAGTCGGATGATGCAGCGGCTTGCGGTAGTCTTGCCGCAGCCGCTTTCGCCCACCAGCCCTAAGGTCTCCCCCGAACGCACGTAGAGGCTCACATCGTCCACAGCTTTGACGTAGCCCACCGTGCGGCGCAAGAAACCGCGCTGAATGGGGAAGTACTTCTTCAGCCCCTTCACATCAAGCAAAATGTCACCGATGCGTCCGTCCTTCGTGGAGGTTGTGGCTTTGGTGCCCTGCGCAGTTGTGCTGCTCATGCTTCACTCCTCATACAACAAACAGCGCACCCAATGGTTCTCTCCTACCTGCGTCCACCTCGGCACGATCTTGTCGCACTTGCCTGCCATGAACGCCGGACAACGCGGATGGAAGACGCAACCTGTGGGCAGGTTGAGCGGATCCGGCACCATGCCCTCGATAGAGGCAAGACGTTGACCCGTTTTCGGTCCTAGCCGCGGCACTGACTGCAAGAGCGCTTTCGTGTAAGGGTGTTTGGGGTTGTAAAACAGGTCAACCACCTTGGCGCGCTCCACCTGTTTGCCCATGTACATCACGACGATCTCGTCCGCCATGCTGGCGATCACGCCGAGGTTGTGCGTGATGAACATGATCGCCATGTTCGTAGTGCGCTGTAGGTCGCGCATCAGGTCGAGGATCTGGGCCTCAATGGAGACGTCAAGCGCGGTGGTCGGCTCGTCGGCGATCAGCATGGCTGGCTCAGTGGAGAGCGCGATGGCGATCATCACGCGCTGGCGCTGCCCGCCCGAGAGCTGATGCGGGTAGCTGTCCACGCGCTGCTCGGGCTTGGGAATGCCCACGCGGCGCAGCATCTCGACGGCGATCGCGCGCGCCTCTTCTTTCGTGACGTGCCGATACGCCATGATGTGCTCAGCCATTTGCTCGCCGAGCTTTTTGATCGGCAACAGGCGGTGCAGGGTGACGGCCTCGTTGATGTGCGTGCCTGCGGTGTACACCGGCGTGAGCGAACTCATCGGCTCTTGGAAGATCATGGCGATCTCGCCGCCGCGGATTTGCCGAATCACCTCGCCGTCTGGGTCTAGCTTGGTCACGTCAATGACTTCGACCTTGTCCTCCTCGCCGGGCTTGGGGTGCCGTGGGCGGCGGTAGTAGAGGATGCGGCCGCCCGTGATCTTGCCGGGCTTTGGGATCATGCGCAGGATGGCGCGAGCAGTCACCGACTTGCCGCAGCCGCTCTCACCGATGATTCCCATTGTCTGCCCGCGCTTAACGTCAAACGTCAAGCCATCCACCGCCTTCACCACTCCGCCCCGGATGTTGAACTCCACCTTGAGGTCTTGCACCTCAAGGAGCAAAGGGCGTGTGTCGGAGTGGGAGCGCTTTGCCTCCTGGGTCTCAAGCGTTGTCGTCATGGGTTCCCTCCGCTGATGGGGTTCATCCGCGCCCGCTGTAGGGATCCATTGCGTCGCGCAAGCCGTCGCCGAGCATGTTGTAGGCGAAGATCGTGATCAGGATCGGCGGCACCACCCACAGCAGCCAAGGCGTGAAGCGGATGGCGCGGATGGTGGCGGCATCTTGCAACAAGGTCCCCCAACTGGTGAGCGGCGGACGCAAGCCCAACCCAAGCCAGCTCAACGCCGTCTCGGCAAGGATCATGCCGGGGATCGAGAGCGTGGCGATCACAATCACGTGGCTAGTGGTGCCGGGCAGCAAGTGACGGAACATGATGCGTAAGTCGCTTGCGCCGAAGCTCTTGGCTGCAAGCGCATATTCGCGCTCACGAAGCGAAAGCACCAACCCGCGCACCTGGCGCGCCAGCCCGCCCCAGCCCAAAAACGCAAGGATGATGGTGAGCATGAAGTACACCGCGATCGGCGACCAGTAGTTGGGGATCGCCGCCGAGAGCGCCATGAAGAGCGGGATGTTCGGGAACGCAGCGAGGAACTCGGTGAACCGCTGCACGAACATGTCCACTGGCCCGCCATAGTAGCCGGAGATCACCCCCAGCGTCATGCCGAGCACGATGGTGAGGAACTGCCCGATCAAGCCAATCAGCAGCGAGAGCCGCCCGCCGTAGAGAATGCGCGTGAGGTAATCGCGCCCAAGCGCGTCGGCACCGAGCAGAAAGATGCGCGCCTCGCGTGGGTCGGCGTCAATGCCAAACAGGTGGATGTTCATTGGGATCAAGCCGAGCAGTTGATACTCATCGCCTTGCACGAACAGGCGCACTGGATACTTGCGGTCGGTGTCGGGCACCCAAGTGCGCAGGCGCTTCGCCACATCCACGCGGCGCTCCAAGCCATACACGAATGGCGCCTGAAAACGTCCCTGCTCATCGAAGAGCTGAATCGCAGTCGGCGGCGCTTCGACGAACTGGCTGCGGTTCTCCAGCGCGTAGGGCGCGAGGAACTCAGGGATAAGCGCGAAACTGATGTAGAGCACGATCAGCACAATCCCCCCCAGCACACCAAGCTTGTTCTTCTTGAAGCGATACCAGACCAGACTCCAGTAGCTCTGACTTAGCTCCTTGCGCTTAGCAGGAACAGCAGGCGCAGCAGCAACAGCCATCGTGACTCACCTCCTTAAGCTAAAGTTAGTCAAGGCGGATACGCGGATCGACCCACGCCAGCAACAGGTCGGCAACCAGGTTGCCCACGAGCAGCATGAACGTGAGGAACACGATGCACGTGCCAGCCAAATACATGTCTAGCTTGCGCAGCGAGTCCACAAACACAGGCCCGATGGTGGGCAGATTGAGCACAATTGCTACCAACGATGAGCCAACCACAATGCTGGGGAACACGTCTGAGCCGAGGATGGTGATCAGCGGATTGATGGCGATGCGCACAGCGTGCTTCCAGATCACGGTGCGGTTCTTCAAGCCGCGCGCGCGCGCAGCCTCGACGAAGGGCTGACCCAGTGTGTCGAGCAAATTGCCACGCATGATGCGCACCAGCCCGCCAATGCCGGTGATGGCGCTGATCAACGCTGGCAACCATAGGTGGTTCAGCAGGTCGAGCACTTTGCCCAGGCTCCATGGAGCGCGCTCATACTCTGGCGAAAACAGCCCCACGACCTCCATGTTGAACAAGATCACAGCAAAGTAGAGCACGATCAGCGCCAACAAGAAGCCGGGCATGCCCAAGCCGATGAAGCTGATCACAGAGATGATCTGATCGCCCAGCGAGTACTGCTTGACCGCAGAATACACGCCGAGCGGGATCGCCAGTGCCCACGTGAAGACCGTTGTGGCGATGGCGAGGATCACGGTGTAGCCGAGGCGCGCGCCGAGGATCTCGCTGACGGGTCGCTCATACTCAAACGATTCGCCGAAGTCACCGCGCAGGAAATTCGTCGCCCAGTTGACGTAGCGCTCTAGGAAGGGCTTATCTAAGCCATAGCGCTTGCGCAGCCGCTCCACTTGTTGCTCGGCGCTGCGGTCGCCGCGCGCGCGCAGTTGTTCAATCTTCTGAGTGAGATAGTCGCCAGGAGGGAGTTCGATGATCGCAAAGCTGACGAACGACACCAGCACCAGCAAGATCAACGCATACCCTATCCGACGAATGATGTAGTTCACCATAGGCGTCTCTTCGCTCCGAATTGGATTTTCAGGGTGATACTAAGTAAATCACAACGCTTCAGAAGTGCATCGCAGCCCATGATAAACATGGCGGGCGAAGCTTACCCTCCGCCCGCCATGTGCACCGCTTAGCGATAGCCGCAACTCAACGCACGCGCGTGAGCGCCACCCTCGCGCATTAACGATCCATCCACCACGTCGCTGGGATCTGGTTGCCGGGCGTCGCGGGCGCCCACGGCCCGACCACGCCGTAGTCGAGCACGTTGCGCATGTACTTCTTCACCACAATCGGCATGGGCTGATCGCCAGAGACGCCGATGACGAAGGGACCTTCGTCAATGTGCACCTGGATCGCCTCCCACACCACCTTGTGGCGATCCTCGATGCTGCGGGTGTTCAAGCCCTTCTCGTACAGCGCTTGCAGCTTCGCAGCCGGGCTATTCGGCTCGGGCTTAAGACCGCACGAGTATGGCTGACCCTCGACGGGCTTGCACTTGTCTTTGCCGCTGGCGTACCAGCGCCCTTGCAGCGGGAAGTAATAGCGGTTGACGATCGGGAACACCCAGTCTGGGTAGGTCCAGATGTCCACCTCGGCGACATGCACAGCGCGCACCATGTAGCGCCCCTCGCTGGCGCGAATGTCAACCTCGGGTTGCCCCTGCAGGTTGTTCACGCGAACTTTGATGCCGAGGTTTTGCTCCCACTGCGCCTTGGCTTCGGCTGCAGCGTCCACTTGTGCCTTCAGGCTGCCGCCCCAGTCGGTCACATCAATGACCAGCTCGAAGGGCGCACCGCTGGGTAGTGTGCGGAAGCCGTCCGCGCCTTTCTTCATGCCGATCTCGTCGAGGAGCTTGTTCGCCTTTTCCACGTCGAACTCAGTGTAAGCGCTTGCCCAGCGCTTGTAAACCTCTTGCCCCTCAGGGCTGGCGAAGTGCCACGACTGCGGGCTGATAGTGAAGCCCTTCGGCTCACCGATGCCGCCCCAGGTCACTTCAACCATGCGCTCGCGGTCAAGGCCGTGTGAGAGCGCCTGGCGGAAGCGCTTGTCGCGCAGCAAGGCGCGGATCTCGGCAGCGCGCTCCGGAGTGTCGTCCTCGTAGTTTTTGCCGCCTTCAACGTAGTCCTGGTTCACCATGTAGCCGGGCCAGGCACCAGCGCCGTTCAGGTAGTTCTCCAAGAAGCGATACCCTACTGCCTCAGCACGCTCGCGGAGAAGCGGGATCTCGTTCGGGCCGCCGCAGATGCGGAACGCTGTGTCGTAGCGACCCTGCTGGCAGTTCAAGATGCGCACCTGCTCGTCCTCGACGATCTCTACCTCAATGGCATCGATGTAAGGCAACTGCTGACCTTGCTCATCCACGCGCCAGTAGTAAAGGATTGCGCTTGAAGACGTAGCGCTTGCCGTCCGCGGAAAGCTCGCCCAAGCACCACGCGAACAGGCACGGGAACTCAGGGTTCTGCATCCAGCGGTCTGCCTTCTGCAGATCGTCGTAGGTCGCGCTCGGGTTGTACTTGGGGTGGAACTTCTTGAGGTAGTGCGCCGGCTTCATCATCGGGTTGGCGAACTCCCAGTAGCCCTGCGCCATGTAGAACGGGTCCACCCACATCGGGCGATCCGACTTCCACACGACGGTGTAGTCGTCGGGAAATTCCATATCAATGAGCGAGCCGTCCGACTTGCGCAGCCACGCTGGGCGGCTGACCGAGCCCTTGTAGTTTTCATCCTTCACCATGTCTTCCCACCAGAACTTCCAGTCGGCGGTGGTGTAGGGCTGACCGTCGGACCACTTCAAACCTTTGCGCAAGCGCAGAGTGAAGGTCTTGCCGTCCTCCGACCACTCGTAGCTTTCCGCCAGGCCAGGCTCGTAGCCAGTGAGGTCAGCTTTCCACTTGATGGGCGGCTCGGAGATGTAGAGCAGCACGTTGCCCACCTCGGGCCACCAACTTGCGGTGCGCAGCGTGCCGCCATACTTGCCGATTGCCTCACGCACTGGCGTCACTACAGGCTGCTCGGGCAGACGCTGGTCAACGGGTGGCAGCTTGCCCTCTGCGACCAGCTTCGCCAGCTCAGGTGCCTCCTTGAACTTGGTCTCGGGAGCCAGCGTTGGTGCGGGCATCGGAGTGGCTTCGGTGACTTGGATCGCGCCCATCGGCGCCGTCGGTTGCGGGGGCTGGGTTGGCGCTGGGGTCGCTTGCGGACCACAGGCTGCCAAGACGAACAAACTGCCTGTGAGAATCGAAACCAGCTTGGTTGTTCGCATCATGGTAAACCTCTCCATATCGGGTCTCCTAACAGAGTTGGCTTCTTAGGGTATGTGAGCTGTATGGGAAACTCACCTAGTACGGTGTGCAACTCGTTCGTCCAAGCGCTTGAGGCGCTCACCTCCTTTTGGTTCGACCTTGATTGACGCGCCATCGAACATTGTAGTCCGATCGAGCACGTAAATCGGTTTGCAAATATAGTGCAGTTCGCAGATTTGTCAAATCCTTTTCGCAGATGAGGGCTAGCGCGTGCCGCAGAAGTTCAGCGCGCCAAAGCGCTCAGTACGACCATCTTGGAGAGTGATTGCAAGAGAGATCTTGTAGCCGCCAGGCGCAAAAGTGGCACGGTTAAGCACGAAACCTGCCATGGCATTGGGGACTATCCAGCGCTTCTGCTCGCTTGTGGGTCCAACTCCACACCCAAGCTCGGCGGACTCCACCAGCAATTCAACCTGTCTAATGTCGCCGTACACATGCCAAATGAGCGCCATCTCATCAGGGTGCCCGCTCGGCATGAATTCCAGAGGGTGCGCCACACAGAAAGTCCATTGAGGCGACGTTGGATTCAGCCGAGCTGCCCACTGGGGGCTTTCGGGCGTGCACACCCATCTCGGAGTTGGCGTCGGCGTAGGGGACATCTCGGGAGTAGGGGTGGCAGGCGCGGGAGAAGCGTGCGGCATCTCGCTCACGGACGGCAGTGGAGGCGGCGTGGGTACCGCTGCAGGCTTCACTACCGCCACGCTCGCGGCCGCTTGGTTCGGCGCAACCAGCGCCCCAAAAACCCAGGCTTCGGTTCCACCGTGAAGGATGCGCCACCACTGAGAATCGGCTGTGCGACCCGTGACCGTAGCGACATCCCCTTGGTTGAGCTGACCCAGCTTGGGGTAGAACGTCCCTGGTCCAGCACGCAGATTGGCGAAGGTGTAGGTGACCACAAGTTGAGGCACGCGCTCATCGAGCGCAGGTGTCGCTTTCAAGAGTGCAGCCGCCGATGTGGGCATTGGGGTTGGAGATGGCGAGGGGGTGATAAGCGAGATCAGCACTACTTCACTCGTGCTCACTGCACCAGTAGGCGTGGGTGAAGCCATCGGGATGTCGGTAGGAGCAGGCGCGGGCGTCTCCGTTGGCATCCCTATCATCACTTGCGCAGTGGATTGAGGAGACGCCTCAGCAGGCGCAGAGAGCGTAGGTGTCGGTGGTGAAGCCGAGGGGACGGCTACAGCCTGCAAGACTAGCACATCCGAGCGCGCAATGACGCGCCCACTAGCGTCAAGTGCCTCAAGGAAAAGCACCTGAGTGCCTGCCTGGGTGGGCGTCCACTCCACCGTGAGCAGCGGCGCTTCGAGCTGGGCGGCTGTTTGCACCTTGCCGTTCACCCGCAGCAACACCGCCTTCACTTCCTCGCCTGACCAGAACCCACGAACGCGGACCGAATCCCCTACACGGACAGAAGCTCCTGCCACAGGCTCAATCACGTAGAGCAGCAGCGGTTGGGGTGTGCGCATGACAGGGATGCAACCGCTTGCTAACACCACGAGCAATCCGAAGAGCTGCTTCGCCAACCCACCTAGCCATTTCTGCTGCTTCTTCACTGCACGCTTCTCCCCAGTCAGAGTTTGGTATCCTGCATTGTAACTTTTCTAAGTGCTGTTGGCAAGCGACTTCGCCGACCTGCACGGGTAATCTTGAGCGCAACTCCTGGACGCCTACCCGCAGACCTCTTGCACCGCATTTGCCCATGTATTGCGTCCCACCGCCTGCGTAAGCACGCGATCAGCGCCGGGGCTCTCGCTCGCGCGGGGATGATCGCCTGCGCGTCGTTCGCAGAGCGCTTAGTTCCCAGTGGACACACCGTTTGCTCTGCTGCTGAGACGTCAACAGTCAGGAACACGTCATCACGGCGAGGGTGGGAATCCAGAGCGCATCCCTAGGCGTCCGCCTGAGTAGGGTGTGACAGTGAGGAACACCTCATCCCTGCTCTTCTGCGCCGCGACCGACACACCTGACTAGCCATTCCCCGACGCCAGCGTGCTAGGCTAGCCATGTTCGCGTGGGCAGGGTGTCCAGTGCACAGCAGGCCCTGCCTAGGCGCTCACGCGCGCTGCAGCAGCGGCTTAAGGATAGCGCGTTCTTGAGCGTTGAGGGCACGCAAGCCCCACAGCAAGCCGAGATAGACCAGCAGCCCAAGCCCGAGCCCAACCACCACTAAGCCTTGGGCATAAAACGCACCGCTCACAGCCGCCATTGCGCCAGCCGCCAAGAATGGACGCGCCAACACCTCCACCCAATCCACCGCGCCAATGTAGCGCCGCACGTAGTAGTAAAACGCTGCACCTTCAACGATCTCGCTGAAGATCGTTGTCACCGCTGCTGCGATGTAAGAGAATAGCGGGATGAAGAGCGCGTTGGTGACGACATTGAACAACAAGCCAATGATAAAGGCGCGCGTGAGGGCACGCTGCTGATTCGCAGCAATCAGCGCGTAGTTGGTGACGCTGTTGATCCAACCAATCGGCATGCTCCAAGCCATCACAGCGAGCGCGATGGCGCCATCGGGCAAGAACTGCGCGCCGCCCAGCACGCCAACCATCGGCACGCATAGGAACGACGTCGCCACCGCCAACGGCAGCGCCGCCATCACCAACACCTTCACCGCCAACACGTAGCTGCGCCAAAGCGCGCGCTCATCCTGTGCTGCAAGGCGCGACATCACCGGGAACAGCGACTGCGTGAAAAACGCCGGGATGATGTTGAAAGCATCAATGAACTTGTAAGCTGACGAGTACACGCCCACCACCGCCGCGCCGCGCAGCGCCTGCAACATCGGCACGTCCACCTTGAAGAACAGCGTGGCGAGCAGATGGTTGATCATGAGCGGGAACGACTCGCGGACCACAGCGCGCGTGGAGATGGGCACTTGCGCTGCATCTGGCGCGGCTGGGGCGTGCAGCGAGCGCCGCGCGAGCGCCCACAGCAGCAGCAGCGTGAAGACGTTCGCGATCAGCGAGGTGATCGCCAAGCCAACCACTCCCCAGCCAAGCAACAGCAGCACCAAACCCACACTTGCTTTGATGAGCGCAGTGACAATGGTGAGCGCGGCGGGCGTCTCAGCGCGCTCGTGGGCGAAGAAGAGCGCGCTCAAGCCAGTGGAGAGGCTCGCCGGCAATTGCGCTAACGCAAGCAGCAGGATGGCGGTCTCCGCCTCAGGGGCAAGGTTGAAGAGCGAACGCCAGATCAGCACCAGCAGCACTACCGCTGGCGCCACGCCAGCGCCGATCATCAGGCGTAGCTTGCTGGTGCGCGCTAGGTATGCCCACGCATGTGCGCGGTCGCGGCTGGCTTCGCGCGTGAGATAAGTGTTGAGACCAAAGTTCATCACGATCTCGAACCAACCAACGACCACCACGGCGAAGTAGAAGTTGCCCGCGCCCTCTGGCCCCAACACGCGCAGCATCACGAGCGCGAAGGCGAAGTCAATCAGCCGCGCGCCGAGGTTGAACAGCATGAGCAGGGCACTGTTGCGCGCCACGCGCCGCACGCCCACCTCGCGTCGCTCGCTGCGCGGCATGTTGCGCCACGCATACACACCGCTCGCAAACACCAGCCCCACTACCGCAAGAAAGGAGACGAACGCGCCAATGCGGAACGAATCAGGTGTGTAGCGGAAGCGCACAGTGAGCGCCTCCGCCCTCCAAGGGAGCGTGCTCGGGTCGAGCACCACGCCGCGAAAGTTGCCGTTCACGCGCACGATGGGCAATTCGCGATCCTCTTCTGCTGAGCCGCCGCGCGGGCGCACAAACGCACGCCAACCGGGGAAGAAACTGTCCGCCAGCACCAACCACTGCGCGCCCCGCACGGAGACATCCACCCAAACTTCGTTGTTGCGATATACCGTCACTGTTGCCGCTTGTGGCGTCGCAGGTCGTTGTGGTGCTTCGCCTTGCCAGTCCTCTGGCGCGACGATCACATGTCGGCGCGGGTCGAACATGCGAGCAGCCGCGGCGAAGTCCGCAGCACGCACTGTGCTAGTGAGCGGGAGGGTAAACGCGCGTGGCAGCGCGCGTGTGTTGCGGTAGATCAGCGTCGCGCCATCGTCAAACACTTTCTCGTAGGCCGGGTTGTCAATCGGCGTGATCGCCTCAGCGACGACGTAGCGCACACCCAGCAAATCGAGCAGCGGCGAATCCAAGCTGCGCGGGTCGCGGATCGGTCCGATGCGGTTGTAGAGCAAGTCGCCTTGCGGCTCGATAGCACGCATGTAGTCGGCATACTGGCGCGGGATAATTGAGTCGTAGCCGCGCGCGTCCTGCAAGCCAAACGACCACGCCATGTTCATGTTCATGGGCTTGAACGCCGCACTCCCAGCCGGTTCGTACGCCGTGAAGCGCCAAAGATCGCGGTCTTGCTGCAGGAACGCGATTGCGGGCGGCGTGTAGCGCAGCAGAGCTGGATCCACTGCTGGGTTAAAGCCCACGTAGCCGAGGTTGAGATCCAGCGCGAGCAGCCCAACGCTCAACAGCGGCGCATGGCGCACCAGCAGCGACGCGTCCTCGCGCGTGTTGCAGCGGTGCGCGATGAGCAAGCGCCAGACTAGGCTGGACACGATGAGCACCGCGCCAAACGCGAGCAGGTTGATCGCTGTGTAGCTGAAGAAAGCCTCGGGCGTGCGAAACCCACGCTGCACGAGCGCATCCTTCAGCAAATCCGCGAACACTGGCTTCACGCTCGACCACGCTAGCCGCGCGCCCAACACCGCGAGGACGATCGCAACGCCCACGCCGACACCGACCCACGGCGCAGCGAGCGTGATCGGCGAGAAGCGCGCCGCTGCTCCAGGCAGCCGCATCCCCGAAAGCCGACCGCGGAGCGCTTTAGACTCGACCAGTAGATCGTCCAGCGCATGCGCCGCTAGCGCTGCAAGCGCCAACGTGAGCGGGAATTTCCAGCGGAACGGCGAGTGCAGTTGGTCAATGCCTGGCAAGCCGTAGTAGAGCACAGCGTAGGCAGGCGTGCCAAAGATGAACAGCACACACATCAAAGCGAGGACGATGAAGAACCAAGCGGGGAAGAGCGCGCGCTTGCCTGCCGCGCGCGTGCGCTGCAGCGCATTGCGCACCGCATTCGCAACGCTCATCCCAGCCAGCAGCAACGTGATCACCCCTACGTACACCCCACCCTCAACGTGATCTTTGACCCCCCACCACGTGTTGCCGCTCGGTCCCTCGACTGGGCGCACGCTGAGCGCGAACAGGTCAAAGTATGTGTGATGCGCCGGGTTGCCGAAGATGTTGGGCATCAGCCACAGCAACACGTTGCGCAGCGGGAAGCCGTAGCTCAGCACTTGCTCAAACGTAGATCGCCCTGCCCCGCGAAAGTTGCGCGTCACCAGCTCATACATCGGCACGAGCTGCACTGCAGCAAGCGCCACGCCGAAGATCCCCATCGCGGCTAACCACGCGACGCGCGTGAGCAAGAAGCGCCCATCCACGCGTAGATTGCGGAAGCCGATCACTGTGCTGATACGCCACACAGCGTAGAAGGCAGTGACCAGCGCGGTGTAGATCAACATCTCTACGTGCCCTGCGAGCGCCGTCATTGCGATCGCTAGAGCGCCGATTGCCGCCCACGGCAAACTGGACGGACGATTGCCCAACCCCGGCGCCTGCTGCACCACGCGCTCGACCATCGCCAAGATCAGCGGCAACCAAGCCGCCGCCGCGATGATCATCGGGAACACCACCGAGACCAGCATGAAGCCGCTGAGCTGCCAAGCCACGCCTGCGAACAAGCTGCTGACTGGGCGCAAGCCCAGCGTGCGCATGAAGACAAACATGAACACCCCCGCCAAGCCGAGCTGGATCACTGTGAACCAACCGTACGCCTTCTCCAGCGGCAGCAGGTAATACAGCACGCTCAGCGGATACAGCGCCGAATGTTGCCCAGCGGCAAGGAAGGGCACCCCAGCGAAGAGGTAGGGGTTCCACAGCGGCAGCTCGCCCTGCGCCAGCGAGCTCAGGATGAA
>JANWUW010000004.1 GCA_025057935.1 Thermoflexales bacterium | reverse complement strand
ATGCTCGCCATTTATCGCGAAGTGCTCAAGGCTGGCGGTCATGCTTTCCTACGCGCCGATCTGCCAGGCGCGCAAGAGATCTTTTACGAGTATGCGCAGGACGCGCAGTTGGATTTTGTCTCGCCTGTGGATCGCATTTCTGTCGAGGAAGGTTACTTCGACGCTTACGTGCGCATCGGTGCGGAGACCAACACGCGCCGCCTCTCCAACGTTGACCCCGCGAAGGTGCAGCGACATCAAAAAGCGCTCAGCCCTATTCTTAAACGCCGGCTCGAGCGCAGCGCCGCCGGCACTTACAACTGGTGTGTGACGCAATTCCCCACCGAAGCCTATGCCATGGACGCCGATATGAGCCTATCGGAATATACCGAGTTTCTCTTCAACGCCTGTTTCGTGAATGACCCCGACCCAGTAGCGCGTTGGCGCGAAGTCGGGCAAACACAGCAGCGCTACATTGACTTCCTACAGGACAAGCACGAGCTGCGCTTGCGCGGTACCGATGTGGACCTCACCTTGCGCATCAGTGGGCGTGCATGGCGCAATAGTCAAGGCAAACGCAACTTCCCCGACGGCGAAATCTTCACTGGGCCGCACGAGGACTCGGTGAACGGCTGGGTGCGCTTCAGCTACCCAGCAGTGTATCAAGGGCGTGAGGTCGGCGGCGTGCAGCTCTGGTTTGAAGGGGGGCGCGTAGTGAAAGCATGTGCCGACAAGAACGAGGCGTTTTTGCTCGAGGTCTTGAACACCGACCCAGGCGCGCGCTACGTCGGCGAGTTCGCCATCGGCACGAACTACAACATCACGCGCTTCTCGCGCAACATCCTGTTCGACGAGAAAATCGGCGGAACCTTCCACCTCGCGCTCGGCGCCGGCTACCCCGAGACCGGCTCCACCAACCAAAGCGCCGTGCACTGGGATCTGATCGCCAACGCGCGCGACGTCGAGATCAGCGCAGATGGCGAGGTGTTCTACCGCAGCGGGCGCTTCCTCATCTGAGCATCAAGCCTGCAACACAGCGAGCTTATGAACGAGGTATCGGGATTGGTGTTCTTGTTCGTCGCGGCTGTGCTCGGCGGAGCGATCAACGCTGTCGCTGGGGGCGGCACGCTGATTGCGTTCCCAGCGCTGGTGGTGTTCGGCGTCGAGCGCATTGTGGCAAACGCCACCAACACTGCAGCGCTGTGGCCTGGGACGATCGGCAGCGTGTGGGCATACCGGCGCGACCTGCGCCCGCTGCTGCGCCTGCTAGTGCTGTTGTTCGTGCCAAGCTTGGGCGGCGGCTTGCTAGGCGCATTGCTGCTCACACGCACGCCTCCTGCCCTGTTCGGGCGCATCGTGCCGCTGCTAGTGCTGTTCGCCACCGCAATCTTTGCCGCCCGCGACGTATTCAACCGCCTCGCTGCGCGCAGCGTCGAGGCAATGCGCCGCGCCGACGAAGGTCATGTCTCGCTAGCCGCGCGCGTGTGGGGCATCCTCTTTCAACTTTTCGTCGCCACCTACGGAGGTTACTTCGGTGCTGGAATCGGCATCCTCATGCTTGCCTCGCTTAGCCTAATGGGCTTGCAGGACATTCACCGCATGAACGCCCTGAAAACGGCGCTGGCGTTCGTGATCAACGGCATCGCGTTGTTGTTCTTCGCTCTCAGCGGCATCGTGCATTGGCCGCTAGCAGCGCTCATGGGGACAGGCGGGCTGCTCGGCGGCTACGTTGGCGCTCGGCTTGCCAAGCGCGTGGATCAGCGTCATCTGCGCACCTTCGTCGTTGTGATGGGCTTGTTAGCATCGGCTTATCTCTTCGTGCGAGCGCTATGAGTGCAAAAACTTGGCTTGATCTACTGCGCGCTGCGAACCTCGTCCCGTGCACACCGCCGGGCGCAAACCCGACCATCCACGCCGTCGTCAACGATTCGCGCAAGGTGACGCCCGGCGCGCTGTTCGTTGCCTACCGCGGCGTCGAGCGCGACGGACATCGTTACATTGCCGATGCACTCCAGCGCGGCGCTGTCGCCATCGTCGCCGAAGACGAAGCCGCTTTGACTGCGCTGCGCGCGCAAGGCGTGCCCTGTGCGCATGCGCCACACGGGCGCCAAGCGTTCGCATGGCTGTGCAGCGCATGGCATGGCTTTCCCTCGCAGCGCCTCACCGTGATCGGCGTGACCGGCACCGACGGCAAGACCACCACCACCAACTTGATTTTCAACATCCTACGCGCCGCTGGCTTTCGGGTCGGGATGATCAGCACCGTGAACGCGGTCATCGGCGAGCAGGTGCTGGACACTGGCTTACACACAACCACTCCCGACGCTGACGCGATGCAACACTACCTCGCGCAAATGCGCGATGCTGGCATGACCCACGCCGTGCTCGAGGTGACCTCGCACGGCTTGGCGCAGCATCGCGTGGACGGCACGAACTTCAAAGTGGCAGTGGTCACCAACATCACCCACGACCACCTCGACCTGCACGGGTCGCGCGAGGCATACCGCGCGGCCAAAGCACGCCTGTTCGAAATGGCACCAGTGCACGTCTTGAACGTGGACGATGACTTCTCGTTCAGCTACCTCGCAGCGCTGCCTGCCGAGCAGCGCATCTTCTACTCGCGCGAGCAACCGCCGCAGGGGCAACGTGCCGACTGGTGGCTCTATCCGCTGCGCGTGGATCACGCTCAAGGGCATATTGAAGTGATGGCGCTCCAACGCAGCGGCGCGCGCGTGCCATTCGCAGTGCGCACTTCGCTGATCGGCGATTACAACGTCTCCAACATCCTTGCGGCTGCCAGCGCAGCGTGGGCGCTCGGCGTGCCGACGGAAGCGATTGCAGCTGGCGTTGCCGCAGTGCATGGCATTCCTGGGCGCATGGAGCGCATTGACGAGGGACAGGACTACCTCGCCATCGTGGACTTCGCGCACACGCCTAACGCGCTGGAGCAATGTCTGCGCACGCTGCGACCGCTTACGGCGGGGAGGCTGATCGTGGTGTTCGGCTGTGCCGGCGAGCGCGATGTGCAGAAGCGCTTTCTGATGGGGCGAATTGCGGCAGAGCTTGCCGACGTCGCCATCTTCACGGCTGAGGACCCACGCCGCGAACCAATCGCAGCGATCTTCGCGGAGATGCAGCGCGGCGTTGCCGCAGCGACGCCCAAGCGCGCAGAAGTGCTAGAGATCGCCGATCGTGGCGCGGCGATCCTCGCTGCGTGTCAGATGGCGCGCGCTGGCGATACTGTGGTGGCATGCGGCAAGGGTCATGAGCAATCGCTGTGCTTCGGCACCACTGAATATGCCTGGGATGACCGCAAAGCCATGCGCCTCGCCATCCGCGGCGTTAAGCCAGAGCTCGGGCCGCCGGTAGGCACAATGTTCTAGCTAGCTCGGCTTCTCGTATAGCTCTACAAGCACGCCGAATGCGCTGCGCGGATGGATGAAGGCGTAGCGCGTGCCGTCAGCGCGCGTTGCTGGCATCGGGTTGATGAGTTCAACGCCCGCGCGTGCCAAACGTGCCAACACTGCTTCGAGATCGCGCACAGCAAGGCACACGTGATGCATGCCGCCGCCATGTTTGCTCATCCAGCGCGCGATGCCCGTGTCGTCGCGCGTGGGCTGCACCAGCTCGATGTGGCTCTCGCCGAGCGGCAGAAACGCCACGCGCACTCCTTCTTGCGGCACTTCTTCCACGCGTTGCACAGATAACCCAAGCGTGTCGCGGTAGAACGCCAACGCTGCCTCCAAGTCGGGCACGGCAATGGCA
>JANWUW010000002.1 GCA_025057935.1 Thermoflexales bacterium | reverse complement strand
TCGTCCACGCGAATCACTGTGACCTGCGATTCGGGATGCTCAGAGAGCCAGCGGCGCACACGTGCAAGGTCGTCGTTGCCCTCAGCGGGGGGCGCGTCGTATTGGATGGGGTGGGGCGAGTTGCCAAAGCCGGGCAAGGGTCGCAAGCGCCATTCAAACAAAGGAGGGCTGAGCTCGCCAAACGTGCCGATGATCAACACTGGGCGACCGGGCTGTTGCCAGCGCACGATCTGGTCAGCGGCGGCACGCAAGTCGCGCGCCGCGTCGCCTGCCCACACAGGGTGGAGACGCGGCAACCACACCGCCCAGCTCCAAGCCGACACAAGCAACACGCACACACCCAATAGCGCAACAGCGAAGTGCCTCATGCGCAGGCTTTTGAGACGCTGGCTGATCCAGTGCGCAAAATCCGCACCTCCTATCCCCGCGAGCAACCAGAGTGGCGGAAAAAGCGGCGTGATGTAACGTGGCGACTTCAACGGATGAAGCGTGGCAAGCACAAATCCCAAGGCGAAGTAGAGCGCCAACAGCCACTTCCCCGAAGCGCTCACGCGCACCAGCGCCCAAACAGCGCCAAGCGTCATCGCCACAGCGAGCGCCGGAGACGGCATGAGCCAATCCAACGTGACACGCACATAGAACAACAAGTTCTCCGAGCTCCAAAAGTCGAAGCCGCTGCTCTCGTTAGTGACGAAGAAGCGGAAATCGCGCCATTTCACCTCTGTTGGCACGATGTCGGTGCCCCCGAAGAACCAGAAGAGCACACCCGCCGTGAATGGCAAATACAACGCAGCACCTTCCCGCACGACAGACCCCAATGCCGAGAAGCCTGTGGCTCGCAGAGCGGCAAAGGACCGCGCCAATTGCAGGACGCTGACCGCAATAAGCGCAAATGCTGCGTAGTTAAACTTGGTCAAGAAAAGGAAGTAAAGCGCAGCGCCACTCAGCACGAACCAACGCAGCGCTGCCGAGCGATGCGCTCGGAGAAAAAGCCAGAAGGCCAGCATGCTCACGAATGCCACAGGGGTCTCCTGCATCGCCCAGCTCGCCACAAAGAGCCAACCTGGGGCTGTCAGCGCGATCAGTCCAGCAAGGAACGCCGCCAGCGTGGCATGCTTCGGCGCGATCAAGCGCGCAAGGGGAATACCCATCAGCACAGCGGCAACGAGCATGAAGTATGCGAAGAGGCGCGCGCTTTCATCGCTGCGACCCAACAAGCCGAGAAAGGGCGCCTGAAGCAGCGAGAAACCAGGCGGCCAGAGCGTCTGAATGTGAAAATCGCCCCAAAGCGCGCGCAGGTCCAGAGCGAGAATGTCGCGCAGCACGTAGTAGCCCGGCAGGCTATGCGCTGCTTCGTCAAAGTTCAGCGGCGGCGCCGGCACAATCAGGCGCGCATATACCTCCCATCCAATCCAAGCGCTTAGAAGCAACAAAACCAACGACGCCAACGCTTCGCCACGAACCCAAGGCGGAAGGCGCAACGCAGCTAGAGGATCGGCTGAGCCCCTCATGGCGACTCAGTTGGCAATCCAACGAGCGCTGTCTTGGGCACAAGGTACTCGACGCTCGCCCAGCCCTCAACTCCCCCTGCTAAGCGAATCCTTGCCCAATCGCCTCTTGGGGAGAGCGCCAACGCCTCGGCTTGCTGCTCAGGAGCAAGGCGAGTGATTACGCGATGATTAGTCCCCGGCCCAGCGCGCACATTGAGCCAGTCAGTAGCGCTGACAATGGCGACCTGCGGGTCACTGAGGACCAATTCAGCATCGAGGCGCAGCGAGGCAATCATCGCATCAAGCGACTCCAGAGGAGGCGTGAAAGCATCGACGTTTGCCTCGAGCACTGCTTCCACCTGACGGAGGTAGGCGGAGTAATCTGCGCGGATGGCTTCGCGCATGAGCACAGTGGGTGTGAGTGGCAAGGCGGTGTTGGTGACTGGGATAAAGGCAGCGATGAAGTAGCGCGCATCGCGCGTCAACCCTTGATATACGTAGGTCAGTGAGTAGGGTGCAACAGAGCGAATGTCCTGCGTGAACATTGTGACCCAGCGCACACCCTCGGCAGCCGGCGCGGAGAGATAGCTCACACTGGCGCGCATCGTGTCTACGTAGCCGGAGACTGGCAGCACATCGAGTGCCCTGCTGCGCTCGTCTGAACGATCGCGAATCGCAGCGTTCAATGCCTGAATGGCTGCGTCGAACATCGCAGTATCCTCTCCGCCGAACAATTCGCGATACGCAGGCACGGGCACAATGATGAGTTGCCGTTGGTAGGGAGTGAAGGCGGGAGCAGCCTCCGCTTCGTCAAGCCCAATCCAGATGTGGCGCGGGAGACCGTACAGCGGCAGCCATGAGCGCGAGGGCAGGAGCGGAGGACGGACCTGCCCCACCGCAACACGCGCTACTCCACTGAGCTGCAGTTGTAAGCCAGGGAGCGGCGCAGCAATTCGAGGCGCACGCCTCAGCGGCACAGCAGTCAGGGCTAGTGTCGTGGACAACTCAATCTGCACTGGACCAACCAGTGCGTCAGGGAGCGTAAGCGTTACCGAAAAAGTGCTCGGGTCGCCGCTCTCACCATTGAGGCGCTGAGTTCCTTCCAACCACACAGTTCCTCTCGAATCGCGTAATCGGTAGCGCAACGTGCGGTCAGGCGGCGTCAAGTTTGTTTCGCCGATTATCACAAGCGTCTCTGTGACCACCTGATCGGCAAAAGGCACTTGAAGGCTCAGAAAAGGTGTGGGAAAATCAGGAGTTGGAGAGGGTGTAGGAAAAGCGGTTGTGCGCGCTTCGCGCGCTGGGGGGGGATTCGGCAAAGCAGAGGTGGGCGCACCACAAGCTGCCAGCACGAGGCTGATCAGGCATATGAGGCAAGTGCGCTTCCCTCTGCTCTGCTTCTGCTCCACTATCGGATCGCTGCCTTACTTCTCCTCGCGGTAGAGCACGTGACGACGGACGAAGGGATCGTACTTGCGCAACTCCAGCCGCGCAGGGTCGTTCTTGCGATTCTTCTCTGTTAGGTAAAAGTGACCGCTTTCAGTGCTCTTCAAGCGGATAAGGACGCGGTTGCCCTTCTTCTTCTTTGCCATTACGCTCACCTCCAATGCTTGTGCGCAGAAAGACGACCTATGGCTTCGTAGCACCAGGCATTGGCAGCAGCGCCAAGAAGCGGGCACGCTTCACGGCACGTGCCAGCAGGCGCTGGTTGTGCGCGCTCAAACCTGTGCGGCGACGCGGCAGGATCTTGCCTTGTGCATTGATGTAACGCCGCAGGCGCTCAAAATCCTTGTAGTCCGGCTTGGTGCCGGTCGCTGCAAACTCATCGGTGCGCTTGAAGCGCACTTCGCTCCCAGGGCGTGTCTCCGCCTGCCGTCCAGCAAGCGTTGCCGAAGCGTCCTCAACACTAGGTTGCGAATCAATCGAGGGGACTTCCTCGATCATCGGCTCATTTGTCTCCACGGTTTACTCCTTTGGGCTGCCAATGTGTCGCATGCGCCGAGCTTCCTGCTTGGCGCGAGGCGCAATTGTAACATGGGCGATGGGATTGCTCAGCGCTCAGACGGCATGACTACAAACCGCGTCGGCAACAAGATAGAGGCATAGCGCTCACGCGCTGGCGGAGAGGCAAATGCTGGCGCACGTTTGCCACTCGCAGGTTCATATAAGCCCACAAACACCGGATACTCACCAGGCACAGCGTCGTGGCGTATCGGCAGCGGGTGAACATCAGCAACCACTTGCCCTTTCAACCAACAGGTGGTTGGGTAACGCGAGCGCACGGGCATTTCATCGTGTTGCGCCACACGCTCTTGGTCGCGGTCATCTGTTGCTACGTGAATGAACGCCTTGTAGGCTGTGTCTATCGGAGCATCGGACACGCGCTCCCAGTACAGCGTGATGCTACCCTCGCCGCCCGCTGGCGCAGGCGTGAGCGTGTAAGCACGCAGCGCTATCGCCCCCGTTGCGGTGAAGCGCGCGTCTACGCGAGTGGCCTCAGAAGGGATCTCGATGTAGGGATATTCCTGCGGTGGAATGCTGAAGCTTAGCAGGGGACGCAGCAGCGTTCCCTGCGTGGCAGTATGCAGAACGAGCAGGGCTAGCGCGCCAAGCGCCACACCGCGCGAGGCAAACGCCGGGAGAATCAGCGCGGCACCCGCAACCACCATTGGATTGAAGTACAGCCAAACCCGCCCAGTCTCCGCACGAGCCACATGCGCAAGGCTAAGCACTGCAAGCGTGAGCCAATAGGCAAGCGTAATGGGGAGCGCCGTTCCGCGCCATCCACGGGCAAGAATCAGCCCAACAAGCGGGATACCAGCCATGGTCACATGATCCCAAGGGTGCCAGAACACAAACGGCCAGTAGGGGAATTCGATCCCCAGGTGGCTCTCGAACACCACGCGGAACAAAGCGAAAGGGTCAAGCCCGCTCCAAGCCCAGACAGCAACCCAGACAGAAGCGGCTCCAAGCGCCGACAAGATGACCGCCGCGACAATACGGGTGCGCAGCGCTAGAAGCTGCGAACGCTGCACATGTTGGAATAGGCGCACGACAGCATACACCAGAGCGATCAGAGCGATCGGCACCGCACCGAAGGTGACGAATGTGGCGAGGGAGAAAGCAACTCCCGCCCACCAAGCAAAGCGGAGCTTCTGTTCTCGAATCAAGCGCTCAACAAGGTAGAGCACAACAGGCGTTGCCAGTGCAACCCCGCGGTCAAACTGCGAAACCCACAAGCTCAAGCCGGGAGTGAGACCGTATAAGCCAACCGCCCATGCTGCAGCGCGCTCATCTTGCAGGCGGCGCAGCCACGCAAACAGCGGCACCGCGACCAGCATCGCGGACATGATCTCCACAGCGCTCCCAAACCATGCCGCCGCCACGATTGGGGCAGGCGAGGCAACGCTCCGCAGGCTGTGGCAACTGTGCGCGCGCAAGGGAGACGCTGCAACCTCAGACCACTCAGGCGGCAGCAAGCGAAACAGCCAAGCCCCAGCTGTGAAGATCAGCGAGAGCCCAGGCGGGTGGCGCATCTGGTGGACGGGGTAGCTCGGAGCGCGCTCGGCATAGCGTCCCACAAAGTCGCGCACATCCTCGACGAAGGCACCCACCGTCCAGTAGCCGCCTGTGTCCCAACCAAAAGTTCGCCGCGCAAGCCCCGCGACCACATCTGACTCGGCTGCCAGCGTCACGAGCACTTGCAACGCAGCGCTGCCTATGAGGAACAGCACGGCCATTCCATACTTCCGCGCAGGTGAGAGCACAGGCGACGCGTTGCGAAGCAACCACCAAAGCAAGAAGGCGTAGAGCGCCGCTACCCCTCCGATGGCGAGAGCGAAAAGTGGAGGCGTGCTGAAATCGCGCTCCCACAGCACGAGCACATCCCGGTTGGGGTAGAAGAGCAGCATACCCACATAGGCGAGGGTGGGCACCGCAACGGCACTCGAAGCCCCGAGAATCCCCAAAGCCGACCTAGCCCGGGAAAACATGTTCTTGAACGCGATCAGCGAAGCGTGTATTCGCCAAGCCGAACAAGGTTGTTGGGCGCTGGCTTTCCATCCTGTATTGCCGTCCAGCGCTCAAGCGTCTCCGCTGTGTAGGCTCCTGCAAACAACACGTAAGTCCCTTGTTGGAGCGGTGCAGCAGCACGCATGAGATGCATCTGCCGAATGTGTTGCCCAGGGCGCAGCGAGCGCATGGTGCGTGCTCCGTTGAATGGGGCGCCATCATCCTGCGCGATGAACTTGCCATCGGCACTGAAGAGATGTGCAAAGAGCCTTCCCTCTTGGGTAGGCTTTTCCTCTACACGCCAATAGGTGATCAACGTAAGCGCATCACCCCCTGCGAACGGCTCAACGCGATAACCGAGCAACGTTAGAGGTCCGACGCGAGCGCCCACGCTGTGATCAAAGTCCAGAGGCACTTCTTCAACTGGCGCTGGCTGGATGGCGACCTTGCCCAAAGGGAGCGAAAAGCTGCGATCGCCGAACAGCAGCCTTAACTCCAGCGAATATCTCCCAAGCGAGAGCCCGTCTGTCAAGAGAGTATACTGATCGCGCACCACTTCCCCCACGGGCCACTCGGAAGGCTGCCAAGGGTAGGAGAGCGCATCACGCTCTGTGACAACAGGATCGTCCGCGCCTAAGACCGAAAGGCGAACACGCCACGTTTCTTGCGGCCGAGCCTCGACGCGCCACGTGAGCGCCACGGGGAGCATTTGTCCTTCCTGAAGCTCAGGTGGATATTCCGCCCTCACAAGTGCAAGCCCTTCGACAGCCCAGATTGCAGGCTCATTGAGCTTCCTCCAACGGAGAAAGGAGTCCACGAGCTCAGTTGGGAGTGTCCAGCTGGCCCGGTGGAGTGCGCGCCCTTGGGCATCGAGCGCTGTGACCTCTAGTGTGTAGGGCAAGCGCGGAAGGCCGACCCAAAGCGGGAACACATCGTGCGTTGCGTAAAGCTTGCCATCCTGCCAGCCCTCGAGAGAGACGGGCAGTGATGTCTGGATACGGAAGTCATACCAGGTCTCGCCCTTGTAGCTCACCTTGACACCGAGGTGCGAAGGACGAGGCTGGACGTTGCGCCAGTAGGAGACCAAACCGAAAGCAGGTCGCGCGAATTGCAAGTTGGCAGGAGCGAGTTTCAATGCAGCCAGTGGTCCATGCTCGGGAAACGCCAGCGAGCTAGGCGGGGGGTGGGGGAGGATGAGCGGAGCAATCTCAAAGAGATGCAAGCGCAGAATCGTCGTGCGCGCTGGAAAGGTGATCTCTTGCAGAAGAGCAAAGGGTCGAGCGACAGTGAGCACGAAGTTGTTCCAATAGTCGGACTCGCTGCCCGAAGTAACCACCCACAGTCTCGCGTAACGCCGCCCGAGGATTTGGCTTACCTCTGTAGCAGAGCGTTCGCGCCATGCCCCAGCCATTTCGAGGCGCTCGATTGGGACTCCAAGGTAATAGCTGAGCGCCGACTCACTCGCATGGAGACTAAGCAAGATGCCGTCTCCCTCTCGAAGATGTTGGCGCAAGTGCTCAGCCATTCCGCGCCAATCATCCTGCCAAGTCGGCGTGCGGACGTAAGTCATCCATGCGCCGAAAGCAGTCGGTGTGATCGCCAGAAGAGCAACAAGGGCTTTCAGCACGTAGACAAGACGAGAATTTCGCTGAAGTAGCAGCAGCGACTGAGCGATGAGCGCGTGCGCAGCAGGCAACGAGTACAAGACGTATCGAGCAGAGGCGCTGTGGTCCAGCAAAGGGTCAATGAGCATCCATGCCCAAACTGGACCGACAGCTAGGAACAGGGCTGCAGCGTGCTTCCCGAAGGCGCTCCTGCCCAGCCTCGATCCAGCCATGAATCCTGCAAACATCAGCAACGCAATAAGCGCAAGGATGCCCCCTCCCGTTGGATCGCCTGCGTTGAACCCAAAGGCGAGCGCGTTCAAGACCTCAGCAAGAAAAGCAAGTCTCAGTTCTTTCAACGAGTAGCTCTGCAACCGAGCTATAGGCGACAAAGCCATCATCGGCAGAGGCGTCACATGCCAAACAGCGCCAAGCAGCAACGCGAAGGCGATAAGGAACGAAGCTGCAAGCAGCAAGCCTCGCTTCGCTGCTGTCAACAAGGAGACCAAGACCACGAGGAGAGAGATCGCAGCGAAAACTAAGAAGCTATAGTGCGTGAAGCACCCAGCTGCTGTCAGCGCTGTCCAGCTCAACAATGAGAGCGGTCTGAGCTTGTCTCCTTGCAGAAGACCCAACGTTGACGCAAGAGAGAGCGCGCCGAGCGCGGTCACAAGCGAGTACATCCGCAGCTCTGTAGCTTGCCACAGGTAGGCTGGGGCAATGGCTGCAAGCAGGCTCGACAACAAAGCACACGCTTCACACCGAGCCAGCCGGAACGTGCCAACCGCTGTTGCGGGGATGGCAACCACAGAAGCAGCGACGGAAAGCAGGCGAAGCACGAGCAGGGCATCACTGCTGACTAGAGTGTTCCATGCTTTCAAGAGCGCAAAGTAGAGAGGCGGATGCAGATCGGTTGTCGGGATAGTTTGGCGGGGAACGAAGTTGGAGAAGAGAGCTGACCAACTGCCCTGCATGCGCAGCAGGCTAAACCCCTCGTCGAGCCATAGGCTGCGACCTTCAATATCGACGAGCCGAAGCACGAACCCGAGAAGCGTGATTGCCGCAACCGCAAAAAGCAGCCTTCGGCGCTGGCTGGCTCGCGTCGTCGACATCCGTGCAGCAGCCAGCATTCTACCTACAAGTAGAATCGCGCCTACGTCATGGGAGCTCAGCAGCCGCAAAAGCCGCGCTCTGCGCTGATCTTGATCGTGGCAGCAGTCCTTGCGCTCGGCGTCATCGTGCAGCTCGTGCGCGGCGACCAAGCTGGCGTAGAGCAGCTTCTCAAGCAGATTGCATTACTGCTCAGTGCGGGTGCACCAGCTAGCAGTGAAACGGGGCTCGTCAAGCGCGTTGTGGACGGCGACACCATTGTGGTCGAGATCGACGGGCAGGAGTACCGCGTGCGCTACATCGGGGTGGACGCGCCAGAGAGCACGACTCGTCAAGAATGCTATGGCCGCGAGGCTGCGCGCTACAACCGAACCCTTGTCGAAGGTCAAGCCGTGCGGCTTGAGCGTGACGTGAGCGAGACGGATCGCTTCGGTCGCTTGCTGCGCTACGTGTACCTCACAAACGGCGAGATGGTGAACGAAGTGCTCATTCGTGAAGGATTCGCGCTTGCAAGGACATTTCCACCTGATGTGAAATATCAAGAGCGCCTGAAAGAAGCTGAGCGCGAAGCAAAGCAAAAGCGGCGAGGTTTGTGGCGCAGTTGTCCTAGTCCCGGGAGCGTGATTTGGCTGCCTCGCTGGGGCTAAGCCCAAAGGTGTCGAGCTGGTCGCGCAGCACGCTGACACGCGTGTGCGCATACACAATGCGCGTCGTCTCTGGCGAAGCATGACCAAGGTAAGCTTGCACGCTTTCCAGCGGCATTCCCTCGTTGAGCAGTTGCGTCGCGCGGTAGTGCCTAAAAGCGTGAGGCGATGTGCTGCGGCTTAAGCCGAGGGCTCGTGCAGCGCGCTTCACTACGCGCCAAATGCTCATGCGCGTCAAGGGCTGCCCCTTATTGCGGCGATGGCTGATGAAGAGGGCAGGATACGCATCGTCGCGCTCTCGGCAGTAAGCGCGGATAGCGACCTGCGCCTCCGGGGTGAGGAAGAGCATGCGCTGCTTGTTCCCCTTGCCAACGATGAGCACCTCGGCTGCCCGCCCGTCAGCAACCTGCGCGCGTGTGAGCGAGGCGATCTCGCTCACGCGACCTGCAGAGGCGTAGAGCGTATGCATGAT
>JANWUW010000090.1 GCA_025057935.1 Thermoflexales bacterium | reverse complement strand
GTTTTGGTGATACACTTTAGCGCGCTATGCCGACGATTGCAGGTCCTAACTTGAAGCTTCCTTTGGGCTCGAAAGCGCCCGCCTTTGAACTGCTGGACACGGTCTCGGGCAAATACCTTTCGCTCGATCAGCTAAAGTCGGATAAGGCTACTGTGGTGATGTTTATCTGCAACCACTGCCCCTACGTCAAACACGTGGACAAGGCGTTGGTGCAATTGGCGAAGGACTACATGCCTAAAGGGGTCGCTTTCATCGCCATCAGCTCGAATGACCCAGTGCAGTATCCCGAGGACAGCCCCGAACGCATGCGCGAGGAGGCACAGCGCGTGGGCTATCCATTCCCCTATCTTTTCGACGAAACTCAAGAGGTCGCCCGCGCATACGGCGCAGAATGCACACCGGACACGTTCATCTTCGATGGCGAGATGCGCTTGGTTTACAGAGGGCAACTTGACGACACTCGACCCAACAGCGGCAAAGAGGCCACCGCCGCTGACGTGCGCGCAGCGCTCGATGCCATCCTCGCTGGACAACCCGTGAACCCAGTGCAGAAGCCTAGCGTCGGCTGCAGCATCAAATGGCGCAACAACTGATGGAGGAGATTGTCAGACCGTTGGCGGAATACATCGCTGGGACAATCCTCAAGAACCCAAAACGCACCATCCGCCCCGATGAACCGCTCATCTCCAGCGGTCTGATTGACTCGTTCCACTTGGTTGATCTTGGCTTGTTCGTCGAGGAGCGCTTCGGCGTGCATCTAGACGACGCGGAGTTGAGCGCCCAAACCTTCGACACGCTTGCGCAACTCGCAGCCCTGATCCAAGAGCGCAAAGGCTGAGCGCCTTCGGCGGGCAAGCCTGCTGTGCTCGTTGAGCCAAGCGGGGTGACGGCGAGAATGCTCTCTGCATCCCAGAAGCACATTCTGCTTGCTATCGCTCGTGGCTACCGGCTCAAGGATCACCGCGACATTGAAGGGAACAAGGTGTTCATCTTGCACGCGCCCGACGAAAGCGGCGAGCCCGTAGCGCGCGAGGACGTGGAAACATTGGTCGACCTCGGCTTAATCAGCAGCAACAAGAAGTTCCCCTCCGCGACGTACTGGCTCACCCCAGCAGGGCAGGCGCTCGCACAGCAGATTGCGATAGACTAGGTATCCGCCGACGCCGCAACCTCGACACCCGACCATGCTGCTGCGACGGCGGGAAGCAAGCGCCTATGCGAGGAATCACAGTTTTCAGCGGAAGCGCCCACCCAGAGCTTGCCGAGGAAATCTGCAAGTATCTCGGTCGCCCTCTCTCACCCGTTGAGATTCGTCGCTTCAGCAATGACTGCATTCAGGTGCAATTGCTCACGAGCTGCCGCGAAGCAGATGTGTTTTTCATCCAGCCGCTCTCGCCGCCGGTGCATGAGCACCTCATGGAGCTGCTGCAGATGCTTGACGCTGCCCGCGGCTCGGCTGCCGCGCGCATCACCGCAGTCATCCCGCATTACGCCTACGCGCGCTCAGACAAAAAAGACGCGCCGCGCATCTCCATTGCGGGGCGGCTGGTGGCGGACTTGATCAAAACTGCCGGCGCCGATCGCGTGATCACCATGACGCTGCACGCGCCACAAGTGCATGGCTTCTTCAGCATCCCTGTGGATCACCTGAACGCCCTCAACGTGCTAGCGCGTTACTTCAAAGAGCGCGGGGGTTTAGAGAACACGGTCGTCGTCTCGCCAGATTTGGGCAACGCCAAATCGGCGGCGCAGTTCGCGCGCCTGCTCAAGTTGCCCGTGGCAGCGGGGAGCAAGCAGCGCCTCGCCGATGACAGGGTGCGCATCGAAACCATCGTCGGTGACGTCGAGGGTAAAGACGTGATCGTGCTGGACGACGAAATCGCCAATGGCGGGACAATCATCGAGATCTTAGACCGACTGCGTGAGCGTGGCGCGAGGCGGCTCTCCGTCGCCTGCACGCATGGCTTGTTCACTGGTCCTGCCATCGAGCGCCTCCGCGCGCAGACCGATCTCGAGGAGATCGTCGTCACCAACACCGTGCCCATCCCGCCGCATAAGCGCCTGCCGAACATGGTGGTGCTTTCCATCGCGCCGCTGCTCGCCGAGGCAATCCGCCGCACGCACAACGGCGAGTCCATCAGCAGCATGTTCACCGAGGAGATCTAGGCGTCTTCGGCTGCACCTAGGTATGCCAGCGTCTGCCGCGCCAACACGCGCGCTCGCTCAGGCGCATCGCCGACGTAGGTGCTGGCATTCATCAGCGCGCGGATGATCTCCGGGGCAAGGTAGCGCGTCACCTCTGGGTCAGCGCAGATCAACTCGATGAGCGGGTTGTGCCCGCTCTGCGCAACGGCGTCCCAAGCACGCAGCGCAAGCTCGCGCAGCCGCGCATGTATCGCTTGCCGATCGGCGCCCGCCTTCACCGCTGCTACGAGCACACGCTCGGTGGCCGCAAACGGCGCGTAAGCTTCGAACGTGCGCACGAGGTTGCGCTCGTCAACATGCAACTCGCACACCACGCGTGTGGCGAGCAGGGTGATCTCCTCGGCGGCTAAGAAAGCTTCTGGCAGCAGCGCGCGGCGGTTGGCTGAATCGTCCAAAGTGCGCTCGAGGAGCGAGTGGGCAGCGTTGTCCCACGCTACGCGCGGCAAGGCAGCGAGGAAGCGCGCCAGCGAGTTAATGCGCTCGGCAAGGATCGGGTTGCGCTTAAAGGGCATCGCCGAAGAGCCGATCTGCTTAGCGCCGAACGGTTCGCGCCACTCGCCGATCGGCGGCGACTGCAGCACGCGCAGATCAAACGCGAACTTGTAAAGCGTCTGCGCTAGACTGGCGAGCGCGTTGAGCACGAGCCACTCTTGCTTGCGCGGATACGTTTGCGTGGCGACGGCGAACGCCTCAAGCCCTAGCTTTTGGAGCGCGCGCTGCTCCATCGCTGCTGCGTCACCCAGTTCGGCATAGGAGGCTGCTGTGCCGACAGCGCCCTTGAAGCCTTTGCCGCGCAGTGTGCGTTGCAGCTCGCGCAGTTGCGCCTCGTCCGTCATGAGGTCTTGCAGCGTCTGCGCTAGGCGATAGCCTACTGTGGTTGGCTCAGCGGGTTGCAGATGCGTGAACGCCATGCACACGCGATCGGCATGGTGCAGCACCTGCTCAGCGAGGCAACGCATGAGCACATGCACGCGCTGGCGCAGCAAAGCCAACGCTTCGCGCAGGCGCAGCGCTTCAGCGTTGTCCTCAATGTCCATCGAAGTTGCGCCGAGGTGCAACACGCTGCCGCCTAGCGGGCATTGTTCGGCGAACACGCGCAGCTCCGCCATCAAGTCGTGGTGGATCTCGCGCTCGAGTTCGAGCGCGCGCGCAATGCTGCGCGCGTCCACGTCTTGCATGTGCGCGCGCAAGTCGGCAGCTTGGTCAGCGCTGATGATCCCAAGCTCTGCTTGTGCCTCAGCTAGCGCTACCCACACGCGCCGCCAGAGGAGACGCTTGTGTCGCTCGCTCCACAGCGCGCGCATCGCCTCGCTGCCGTAGCGGTGCGAGAACGGAGAGGCAAACGTGTCGAACATCGGCGCGGCGGTGAATGCGACGAACGGGAGTGGGGGGAGAAGCCCGCTACTCCTCTAGTTTGAGCATCGCCATGAATGCTTCTTGCGGGATCTCGACCGACCCAAACATCTTCATGCGCTTTTTGCCCTCTTTCTGCTTTTCCAGCAACTTGCGCTTGCGCGTCACATCACCGCCATAGCATTTAGCGAGCACATCCTTGCGCAGCGCGGGTTTGGTCTCGCGGGCAATGATCTTGCCGCCGATTGCGGCTTGGATTGGCACCTCGAAGAGCTGGCGCGGGATCAGCTCCTTGATCTTTTTGCACAGCGCAGCCCCGCGGCGGTAGGCGTCGTCGCGGTGGACGATCATGGACATGCTGTCGAGCGGCTCGCCGTTTACGAGGATATCCACCTTGACCAGGTTGCCAGCGTAATAGCCGTCGAAGTGGTAATCCAGCGAGGCATAGCCTTTGCTCACGCTCTTGAGCTTGTCATAGAAGTCCACGATCATCTCCGCGAGCGGCATGCGGTACTTGAGCAGCACCCGGCGCGCGTCAAGATACTCCATGGACTCGCTCACGCCACGGCGTTTGGTCACCAAGTCCATGATCGGACCGATGTATTCCGCCGGCGTGTAGATCTCGATCTTCATCCATGGCTCACGCATCTCAGCGATGCGGCTGGGGTCGGGCATGTCAGCAGGACGCGCCACGCGGATCACTTCGCCGTTAGTGAGCAGCGCCTCATATTCAACGCTTGGCGCCGTGACCACAATGTCAAGGTCGTATTCGCGCTCGAGCCGCTCCTGCACGATCTCCATGTGGAACAATCCAAGAAAGCCGACGCGGAAGCCAAAACCAAGGGCGGCGCTGTTCTCAGGCGTAAAGCTGAGCGCCGCATCGTTGAGCTGCAACTTCTCCAGTGCGTCGCGCAGCAGCGGGTAGTCGTCGGTGTTGGTGGGGAAGATGCTAGCGAAGACCATGGGCTTTGCCGGTTTGTAGCCCGGAAGCGGCTCGGTGGGGCGTGCGGCATCGAGCATTGTGTCGCCCACACGGCACTCACGCACGCTTTTCAGCCCTGTGGCGACGTAGCCCACTTCACCAGCGCTCAGCGCGCCAGTCGGCGTCATGTTGGGCGCGAAAACGCCGATCTCCAGCGGTTCGGTCACGGCGCCCGTTGCCGCCATGCGCAGCTTCGTGCGCCCGTCTATGCGGCCGTTGACCACACGTACGTATGCGACGACGCCCTTGTAAGCGTCGTAGTGCGAGTCGAAGATCAACGCCTGCAGAGGTGCATCTGGGTCGCCTTTCGGCGGCGGGATCTCACGCACCACGCGCTCCAGCACGTCCTTGATGCCGATGCCTTCCTTCGCCGAAATGCGCAAGATAGTGGCAGGATCATCGCCCAACAGATTGCCGACTTCTTGCGCCACCTCGTCAGGGCGGGCGTGAGGCAGGTCAATCTTGTTGATCACAGGGATCACATGCAGGTTCGCCTCTAGCGCGAGATACAAGTTCGCCAACGTTTGCGCCTCAATGCCCTGCGACGCATCCACAACAAGCAACGCGCCCTCACAAGCGTTGAGCGCGCGGCTGACCTCGTAGGTGAAGTCCACGTGACCTGGCGTGTCGATCAAGTTCAACTCATAGGTCTGACCATCGTCAGCGGTGTAATGCATACGCACCGCGCTGGCTTTGATCGTCACGCCCTTCTCGCGTTCGATTTCCATCGAGTCGAGCAACTGCTCGTGCATTTCGCGCTGGCTGACAGTGCCAGTGAACTCGATCAGCCGATCGGCAAGGGTGCTCTTGCCGTGATCCACATGCGCGATGATGCAGAAGTTGCGAATGCGCGACAGCGGAGCCGTGGGCGTGCGCTCCGACAGCGCCGAAACCTGCGTCATGACCTGCACGAACGATTATACGGGTTGGGTGGTCGCATTCAGAAGCGCGCACATGATTTGCTGAGCTAGCCGAAAGCGCAAAAAATTCGGGCTGCCCTGCGGGGCAGCCCATTTAGGAGCTAGATGCAACGATGCTCAGTTAGTGCTCACATATTGCGCGCTGCGTAGCCGGGCCCGGAGGTGAAGAAGTCAGCGTTTGCTTGGGCGGCAGTGTAGCCCTCAACCCCTTGTGCGAGCGTCAGATCTACCACCTCACCTCCTTGCGCCTCCCAGCGCTCGCCACGGAAAGGCTGGAGCACTTGCCCCGGCTTCATCTCGTACGCCGTGGGAATCTCGTCTAGCGGGAAGATTGCCTCGTAGGGGCATTCGGGAACGCAAGCGCCGCAGTCAATGCAAGTGTTGGGGTCGATGAAGTACCAAGGCCACTCAGACTCCGGCTTGCCTGGGACGATGCACTCCACTGGGCACACATCCGCACACGCGCCATCGCGCAAGCACAGGGCTGTAATTACATGCGTCATCGCGGTTACTCCTCGTACACGCTGGGTTTGTGAGCAATTAATCCTCGCGTTAACCTGCGTTAACGCAGCTTGCGCCGTTTATACACGAAACCCACAGCGCTTGTCCAGCGGGCGCACGAGTTTTAAGGTTGCGCCAGGAAACTCATGCACCGAAACGGCGCGCCACGTCCTCCCAGTTGACCACATTCCAGAACGCCTTGAGGTAGTCGGCGCGACGGTTCTGATACTTCAAGTAGTAGGCGTGTTCCCACACGTCCACGCCGAGGATCGGCTTCAAACCACCATACTCCGCCATCATGGGGTTGTCCTGATTCGGCGTGGACATGACGGCGAGCTTGCCATCTTTGCCAACAACTAGCCAAGCCCAGCCCGAGCCGAAGCGCCCCAGCGCTGCTTTTTCGAAAGCGTCCTTGAACGCTTCCATCGAGCCAAACGCAGCTACGATCGCGTCGTAGAGCGGACCACTGGTCGGCTCGGGGACGCCCACTTTGAGCTGCTGCCAGAACATGCTG
Organism: Thermoflexales bacterium; assembly: GCA_025057935.1. Classification (GTDB taxonomy): domain Bacteria; phylum Chloroflexota; class Anaerolineae; order J036; family Brachytrichaceae; genus DRWP01. Next base: position 9,641 of record JANWUW010000090.1, on the reverse strand, counting down.
TGGTTGACATGACCGCCGCCATTGTTGCGCACAGCGGTGCGGATTGCTTCAGGCACAGCGTCGAGGTCCATGATCAGTTCCTCGGCGCTCTTGGATTGCAGCTCGGGGTAGTCCTTGAGGGCGTTGTTGAGGTTCGTCACGTAGCCACCATGATGCTTCTGGTGGTGAATTTGCATCGTCATCGTGTCAATGTAAGGCTCAAGTGCGTCGTAAGGGTATGGCAGGGGCGGTAGTTCGTGTGCCATGATGATCGCTCCTTTTCTCGTGAATGGCTGACGCGATTATAGGCTCGGACGCGCGAACTGCGCCTCGGCTGAGAGCCGCGCGGAAGCGACGTGCACATTGGTCAGTGGTAGAATAAAGCAACGCATTGGGGCGTAGCCAAGTGGTAAGGCAGCGGACTTTGGATCCGCCATTCGTAGGTTCGAATCCTGCCGCCCCAGCACCAGCTCCGCAAGCCGGCGGCACGAGCCGGCTTTTTTGTTCGGCTTGAACGATGTTTTACGACGAAGCAATCATCACCGTCCAAGCAGGCAGAGGTGGCGACGGCGCCATGAGTTTCCGCCGCGAAGCTCACGTGCCGCGTGGTGGACCTGATGGTGGCAACGGAGGGCGCGGCGGTCACGTGATCCTCGTGGTCAATCCGCACCTGAACACGCTGCTGCACTTCCAGCACCAACGCCACTTTGTGGCTGAAGATGGTCGCAACGGCAGCGGGCAGAACAGAACGGGGCGCAGCGGCAAGCCGCGCTATGTTGAAGTGCCGCCGGGCACGGTCGTCTATGACGCAGAGAACGGTCAACTTCTCGGCGACCTCACCGAACCAGGGCAGCAGCTCATTGTCGCACGCGGAGGGCGTGGCGGACGCGGCAACGCTGCATTCGTCTCGCCCACCAATCAAGCGCCGCGCATCGCCGAGAACGGCGCCCCTGGCGAACGGCGCACCCTCCGCCTCGAGTTAAAGCTGATCGCTGACATCGGCATCGTGGGCAAGCCCAACGCTGGCAAGAGCACATTGCTTGCTGCGCTCACCGCTGCGCGCCCGAAGATCGCCGACTACCCTTTCACTACGCTGCAGCCCAACCTCGGCGTCGCTCAAGTGGACGAGGTGCGCACCGTCGTGCTGGCTGACATCCCTGGGCTTATCGAGGGCGCACACGCAGGCGCTGGGCTCGGCATTGAGTTCTTGCGCCACATCGAACGCACGCGCGTGCTGATTCACTTGATAGACGGCCTGAGCGATGATCCCCTAGCAGACTTCGCAGCGGTCAACGCAGAGATGCGCGCCTTTGGGCATGGTCTGATGGAAAAGCCGCAGGTCGTCGCCATGACCAAGATGGACCTGCCCGACGCGCGCGCGGCGTTTGAGCTTTACGAGAGCGAGGGCCGCATCATCAACGCGCTGCGCCTGCCAGCACGCGCTGTGCAGCCTGATGAGCGCCCTTTGCCGGTGATTCCGATTGCCGCAGCAACGCGCCAAGGCGTGCGCGAGCTGCTCACGCGCGCCGTGCGCGTCCTTGACAGCTTGCCGCCCCCACCCTCTCTTCAGCAACCATCGCCCTCCGTGGAGCCACAACCTGCCTTCACCATCACCCGCGAAGCCGGCGGATTCCGTGTGCATGCTCCTTGGCTTGAGCGCAAAGTGCTCATGACGCGCTGGGACCTCGAGGATGCTGTGCTCGCCTTTCAGCGCAGCTTGAAGGAGAGCGGCGTTGGTCCAGCATTGGAGCGAATGGGCATCCAGCCTGGCGATTTGGTGTTCATTGGCGACTACGAGTTGGAGTGGACAGAGTAACACACGCGGGCGCAGCGAGGTAAGCTTTGGCACGGGTCTTGCTCTCGCACCCTGTCCTCCTCGTGAGCGGACTTTACTTGCTCAGCAACCTCACGGGGTTCGCCGCGCGTTTGTTGATCAACATGCGCTTTGGCGCTGGCGCTGAGCAAGATGCGCTGCGTGCCGCGTTTGTCGTGCCCGATTTGTTGTTCAACGTGCTTGCTGGCGGAGCGCTTGCCTCGGCGTTCATCCCCACCTACGTAGCACGGCTGAGCCATGACCAACGTGCACACGCGCGCCGCCTCGCGCTGGCGACCGCGGCACTGTTGTTCGTCGTCGTTGGCACTTGCGCCGCGCTTGCTGGTCTTGCCGCCCCCTGGCTGGTGCGCGAAGTCGTTGCGCGCGCGTTCGACGAGTCGCAGGTTGCTCGCACCGCAGCACTCATGCGCCTGCTGCTCGTCGGCACGACCATCTTCGGCGTCAGCGGCTTGATGATGGGCGTGCTGCAATCCAATCAGCGCTTTCTCGCGCCAGCGCTCGCGCCGAGCTTGTATCAGCTCGGGCTTATCGTCGGCGCTCTTGTGTTCGCAGACCATGCAGGCATCGAAGGCGTAGCGTGGGGCGCAGTGCTCGGCGCTTTGTTGCACTTCGGCGTTCAACTGCCTGACGCGATCCGCGTGATGCGCCTGCCGCGCGACGTCGCCGATCCGCCCAGCTTTGCAGCGCTGCGTGCTGATCTGCAGCAGATCGTCGCGCTCATGCCACCTCGAATGATGGGCTTGGGCGCTGTGCAGATCAACAACGTGGTGAACACCACGCTTGCCTCTTCAACCCTTGGGGGCGTCTCGGCGTTCAACAACGCCTTCGCCATCCTCGTGTTGCCCATCGCCGCCATCGGCCAAGCCGTGGGCACGGTGCTGTTCCCGACGATCAGCGCACATTTGGCGCGAGACGAACGCGCTCACTTTGCCACAGCGTTTAATCGCGCACTCGGGCAGGTGATCGCGCTTAGCGTCCCCGCCGCCACTGGCTTGATGGTGATCGGCGAGCCGATCATCCGCCTGCTCTTCGAGCGCGGCGCCTTCGATGCGCGCGCAACCGCGTGGGTAGCGTTTGCGCTGAGCTGGTTGGCGCTCGGATTGCCTGCACACGCAGCGCTAGAGCTGGTGACCCGCGCCTTCTACGCGATGAAGGACAGCCTGCGCCCAGCGTTGGCGGCTGTTTTCAGCGTCGCCGTCAACATCTTGCTTAGCATAGTGCTGTTCACCGGCTTCGCACAATGGGGCTTGTCGCCCATCGGCGGGCTTGGGCTGGCGAACGCGCTGGCGACGATTGGCGAGACGGCGCTGCTCTACCGCCTCCTCGTAAAGCGCGAACCTCACCTGCGCGCCACACGGTGGCAGCGCACACTGCTCAAAAGCGCCGCTGCCGCCTTGGGCATGGCGCTGGCGTTGAAGGCTTGGACTCACTTCTTCGGCGAGGAGGCCCTCGCGGTTGTCACTGCCATCGCCCTCGGCACCGCGCTGTATTTTGCAGTTTTGCTCAGCCTGCGCGCCCGCGAGGCCCAGCGCGCGCTCTACGTGCTGCGCGCGTGGTGGCGCGCCCGATGAGCAAGCGCGCTGTGATACAACCGCACGCCATGCGAAGCTTCGCACAAGTGCTTTCGCGCCGCCAACATGCTGCCGCCGTCTTGCTTTACACCGTTGCGGTCGTGATCACCAGCGTGTGGGTGGACTACACCACGCGGGGCTTCACCGATATCTTCCGCGATGTGCTGGCGACGGCGCTTGTGGTGTTGTTTGGCATCCTCGCTGCTGATCTGGGGCTCTCTCTCGAGGGGTGGGCACGCCGACGATGGCAAGTCCAGCTACGCACGTGGCAAGAGTTTGCTTTTGGCTTGCCATTCGGCGCGCTCGTGGTGCTGATGGGTCACGCGCTGCTTCCACTTGGCGCGCTCGTTGTTCAGGTGCCTCGCGTCGGCCTCGCGCTGCTGCCAACCATTGGCATTGCGGCTGAGTTTGTGACGCAGAAAGCGTGGATGCCCGCGCTGATCACCGGCGCCGTAAGCGCGGCACTGCACCGCAGCATGCACCTGTGGCTTTCACACGCGCTCCGCACTGGGAGCGGGAGCATGGCTGAGCCTCCGCAATCCCAGCGCCACAGCGGTGAACACAGCGCCGATCCCGGCTAGCTTCACTAGCGGCGCCACCGGCAACAGCGCCATGCCACCCATGGCAGCAGAAATGCTCACGTACAGCAGCACAACCCGCTGCGCCGACCAACCGCGATCAATGAGCCGCAGATGCAGATGCCCGCGGTCCGCAGAAACAGGGTTGCGTCGCTCACGCACGCGATCCACGATGCGCCACAGCACATCTGCGATCGGCACCCCCATTACCAGCATCAGCAAGGCGATCTTCGCGCCGCCGATGATGCCAATGCAAGCCAAAGCGTAGCCAAGGTAAAGCGCACCTCCTCCAAGGAAGATGCGCGCCGGCGGGCGGTTGTACGCCAAGAACCCGAGCAGCACACCGATCATCGCAAGCGGCAACAGCGCCACGCTGTGCTGACCTTCGCGCACCATGTGCACAGCGGTCACGGCGCATGCCACCACCCCCACGCTCGCCGCAAGCCCGTCCACGCCGTCTAGCAAATTCACCGTGTTGGTCATGCCGAGGAACCAAAACAGGCTGAGCACGATCACCGCCATTGCTCCTGCCCACTCGCCAAGCACCTGAGGCAACACCACCTCTTGGCGCGTGAATGGGTTGGTGAAGCGCTCGATGAAGACTTGACTGCTGATAGCCACGCCTGCGGCGAGCGATTGCCCGAGAAGTTGAGCGCGCGCTGGCAGATTGCGCACATCGTCCAGCATCGCCACAACAAACATCACGCCGCCACCGAGCAGGAAACCCGCCAAGCGCGTTGGCTCGTTCGGATCAAGTGAAGGCAGCGCAAACACGGTGCGGCTTGCTAGCGCTGCGAGCGTGAATGCACCAAACAACGGCACCACACCTAGGCGCGAAGTGATGCGTATGTGTCGGCGGCGCCCGCCGGGCACGTCGGCGATGTGGAAGCGCAAGCCCAGCCACACCGCAGCGCGCGTGAGCAACAGCGACAGCGCCAAGCCCAGCCCAAACACGCCGACAAACGCTACACCTTCTTGCATGACGCACGAGCATCACAGCAGCGCCAGCACAATGGGCAGCGTGAGCACGCTCGCCACGTTGCTGAACAGCACCGTCGCCGTCACATACTCCGGCAGCAGGCGGCTCTCCATGGCGATGATCGAGACCAACACCGCTGTTGGCATGCTCGCTTGAAGAATCCCTACGCTGCGCTCCAACCCACCCAAGCCAAACGCATCCACCAACAAGAAAGCCAACAGCGGGCCCGAAATCAGGCGAATGCCTGCTCCGATCAACATATCTGTGCTTATCGGCGGCAAGCCGTAGTGCGCAAACTGCACGCCAAGTGCGATCAGCATGACTGGCACCAGCGCAGTGGCGAGCAGATCAATCGCGCGCCCCAGCGCAGGCGGCAATGTCACACTGAGCGCGTTCATCGCTAGCGCAGGCACAACCGCGATCAAGCCTGGCGTCTTGATCACGCGCCCCAGCGAGACGAAAACGCTATCACGCCCTAAGTTCGCCAAAGTCACGCAAACCACAAACGCGAACACCAGATTGGCGAGGAAGAACACCGTCGCTGGCAGCAGTGCTGCGCTGCCCTCGGCGAACTGCGCGATCGGCAAGCCAAAGTTGCCCACATTGCCGAACGCTGCGATCATCATCCATGCCACCGCGATGTTCCGATTGCGCCGCAGGAGCAGCGCAAGGAGCAGCGCCACCAACGTTGAGCCAGCGTACACAGCAGTGATGAAGCCGATCATGCGCAGCGCAAGCGCCGCTTCGATGCGCGCATTGCTCAGCACACTGAACACAAACGCGGGGGTCAACACGTAGTAAGCCAAGCGCGAGAGCGTTTGGCTCTGCAGTTGGAGAGGGCGCGCCACGCCGTAGGCTAGCCCAAGAACGAGGAAGACCGGTGCAAGCACGTTCAAGAACAACGTGAGCAACGCGAGCATGGTGGCTGATGATAGAGCAACCTCGTGGCACAATCGCTGCCGTGTTTCACCCAGGCTTCTCGCTGCCCCATCGATACCGACCCGCGCGCGCCGAGGGCGTGCATGGCGCGTTGATCCTGCTCCACGGCTACGGAAGCAACGAGGACGATCTCTTCAGCCTCACCCCTTACCTTGACGAGCGCTTTCATGTGCTCAGCTTGCGCGCGCCCTTGATGCTGATGCCCGGCGCCTACGCCTGGTTTCCATTAACGTTCACCGCGCGCGGCGAAGCTCTTGTGAACGCCGATGACGCTTTGCGCAATCTCCACCATGCGCTGCAGATCATCCGCGAAGCGGCACGCGCGCTCGCGCAGCCACCGCAGCGCACGTTCTTGCTTGGGTTCAGCCAAGGCGCTGTGATCGCGGCGGCAGCGCTGGCCTTGATGCCAGAGCATCTTGCGGGCGGCGTGCTAATGAGCGGCGCTGCGCCACCGAGCGACCTCGCCTCTGGCGCCGACGTGCTGCGTGGCAAGACGGCGCTCGTCACTCACGGCGTGCACGACACTGTGCTGCCTGTGCAGCATGGGCGCGCGCTTGCCGCTTGGCTCCGCGCGCGCGGCGCGCACGTCACGCATTGCGAATACGCTGCTGACCACACTGTGGACGAAGCCATGCTCGAGGATCTCGACCGCTGGCTTGGGGAGCAACTCGACACAGCAGCAGACTAGCCAACTGACTAGGTCGCGCTGCCTGATGGTCGGTTGCTGAAACGCACCTGCTCGAGTAGGCTGTTGCACAACACAGGAGTGAGCTGCCATGATGACTCCGGAGCAAATTGCGCTGGTGCAGAAAACCTTTGCGCGCGTCGAGCCGCTTGCGCAGGAAGTCGGTGACTTGTTCTACACGCGCTTGTTTGAGATGGATCCCGCGCTGCGCCAGCTCTTCCGTGGCGACATGAAGCGTCAGGCGCTAATGTTGATGACGGTGCTGGGTCTTGCAGTGCGCACGCTTGATCGCCCAGAGGCGCTTGCAGAGGGCGTGCGCCAGCTTGGGCAACGTCACGCGCGCTATGGCGTGCAGCCCAGCGATTACAACACGTTCGGCGCCGCGCTCCTTTGGACGCTTGAGCAGGTGCTTGGCGAGGACTTCACCCCGGAAGTCAAAGCAGCATGGATCAACGCCTTCCAGCTCATCGCCGACGCCATGCGCGCTGACGCATACGCGCCAGCAAACTGAGGTTTAATTCGCTGTAGCAGGCGGATGAGCGACTACGACCCGCGAATCACGCCCTGGGCAGTGAAGGGCTTGATGTTTCCTCAGGAGAGCCTGAGGGAGCAGCTCATCTTCTTGCTACGCTTTGCCGTCCTTGCACCCTCCATTTACAACACCCAGCCCTGGCTGTTTCGCGTCTCGCCGCCGCAAATCGGCGTGCTGGCAAACACCGCGCAGCGCTTTGCGGCGTGTGATCCCGAAGGACGCCACTTAAACGTGAGTCTGGGGTGTGCGCTGGAGAACCTGCTCATCGCTGCCGAGCACTTCGGTTTTTCTCACGAAGTGCGCTACTTCCCCGACGTGGATGACGTGTATCCGTGGGTCGCCGCTGTGACGTTCGCGCCCAACGGCAGCACAGCGCCACATCGCCAACACCTCTTCGACTGCATTCCTGCGCGCCACACCAACCATCACCGCTATCAAGACCGCCCTGTGCCTGCAGAGGTGCTGCGCGCCCTCCAAAGCGTCGTGGTTGAGGAGGGCATTGTGCTGCACTTCATTGACGACCTCCCCACCCAACAGCGCTTGCGCGCATGGCTCGATCGCGCTGACGCTCAGCTCTTCACAGATGCAAATGCACGTCAAGCGATCCTCGACGCCGTGCTACAAGGCACGCTTGACGTCGGCTGGCTTGCGAGCACGCTGGGGCGCATTGCTGCCCATGCGCTGCGACTCGATGCGTTTGCTTCGCGCCACGACGAGGACATGCCGTTCCACGCGCCGCTGGTGGGCATGATCCTCTCGCGTGAAGATGATCGCGTGCAACAAGTGCGCGCCGGCCAAGCCTTCGAGCGCGTGCATCTTGCGGCAACTTACCTTGGGCTGAGCATGCAACCCATCAATCACGCGCTCGGCGTGCCGAGCATTCGCCAAGCCTTCGTGAAAGCGCTCGCGCTGGACTTGGCGCCGCAGATGCTCTTTCGCCTTGGCTTCGCCGATCCCGAACCAACGCACACCCCACGCCGTCCACTCGAGGCCGTGTTGCTCGCCAACTGAACCCCTCACTCTCCGCGGACAAGCCGTGCACTGATGCGATTGTGCCGTTCGATGATGGGCTGGAGGTCAATAGTGACGAGCTGACCATCCTGTATCACGATGCGCCCGTTGATCATGCTGAAGTCCACACCACGCGGCGCACAAAACACCAGCGCTGCCAGCGGGTCATGCAGTGCGCCCGCATACTCCACACGGTTGAGGTTGATGGCGATCAGATCAGCGCTGAAGCCAGGCGCAATTTGCCCGATGTCGTCACGGCCAAGCACCTCAGCGCCGCCGCGCGTCGCTAGCCAGAGCGCCTCATAAGCGGAAATGGCAGTGCTCTCCGCCGCCTCGCTCCCGTAGAGCGCAAAGCTCGCATCCGTAACGCGCTGAAGCAGCAGCGCTTGCCGCGCCTCTAGCAGCAGGTGATTGCCGTCATTGCTCGCGCTGCCATCCACTCCCAAGCCGACCTTCACCCCTGCGCTCAGCATCAAGCGCACCGGCGCAATGCCGCTCGCCAAGCGCATATTGCTGCTGGGGCAATGCGCTACGCCGCACCCGCACGCGCCCATGCGGTGAACGTCCTCGCGGCTGAAATGCACGCCGTGGGCATACCACACGTCGTTCCCCAGCCACTCCACCTGCTCGGCGTAATCGAGCGGACGCAGCCCGAAGCGCGAGAGACAAAACGCTTCCTCATCGCGCGTCTCCGCAAGGTGCGTGTGCAACATCACGCCGTAATGCCGCGCCAAGCGCGCGCTCTCGCGCATGAGGTCAGGCGTGACGCTAAACGGGGAGCATGGCGCAAGCGCGATGCGAATCATTGCGTGGCGCGAGGCGTCATGGTATTGCTCGATGGCGCGCTGCGAATCGTGCAGGATGTGATCCTCACGCTCCACGGCTTTGTCTGGAGGCAAGCCGCCTTGTGACTCACCTAGCGACATGCTGCCGCGCGTGGCGTGAAATCGCAGACCGATCTCGCGCGCCGCGCGGATCTCATCATCTATGGAACAGTCGTTTGGGTAGATGTAGAGATGATCGCTAGCGGTGGTGCAGCCGCTGAGCATTAACTCCGCCATGCCCACTAAGGCGCTGACGTAGATCGCCTCGCTCGTCAAACCAAGCCAGATTGGATAAAGCGTCTTCAGCCATCGGAACAAGCCGCTATCCTGCGCGAGGCAGCGCGTGAGCGTTTGGAACAGATGGTGGTGCGTGTTCACCAAGCCGGGCAACACAATGTGATCACGCAGGCGCAGCAGATGGGCGCTGCTCGGCAGGGCGATAACTTCGCCGCTGGGCAAGCGCACGTTCAGCCCTTCGATGGCAAGCTCGTGCGCAGCGCCGACCCAAGCAATCGCGTTGCCGCGCACGAGCACCGCAGCATCGCGCAGCAGCGGCGCTGGCGCAGTGCGCGACCCGCTCATCGTCACTAACGTGTGGATGTCGGTGAGGAGGAAGGCGTCGCGGTTCATCACAAGTTAAAAAGCCGACGAGCACGCCAGCGCGCTCATCGGCTGTGAAGGCGACGGTGGGAATCGAACCCACGCATAA
>JANWUW010000081.1 GCA_025057935.1 Thermoflexales bacterium | reverse complement strand
GTGGTGCGCATGTATGCCTTTGTGCCGACGTGGGTGTTGCTGGCAATGTATGGCGCGCTGCGCGCACGCTTCGCGCAAAGCGGCGTGTGGCTTCTTGCGCTTGGCGCGCTTGGCGCTGTGCTGACGTTGTATCACGCTGCTTGGGCGCTGCTGGGCTTGGCGCTAGCGCTTGGCATGCAGGCTGCGCTCAGCAGAGACTGGGTGTGGTTGCGTCGAATGTTTGCAGGGAGTGTGCTCGCGGTCGTTGGTTATGCGCCGTGGCTGATCTACGCCGCGCCGCAGGTGTTGTCGCGCGCGCAAGCTGAGAGCATGCGCAACGTTGCGCAGCAATTGCCGCTCACATACTTCATCGATCTTGCCGTGCGCAATGTTGCGCTATCGCAGCCGAGCGGTGATGCCGCGTTCTTCGCCTTGATCGTCGTCCTAGTTGTAGGGTGGGCGGTGGCGTTGGTTCAGCGCCGTGGGCAAGCGCAGCCGCTGCTGCCGCTCGCAATGCTCGCGTTTACTGTGCTGGGCGTTGCGTTTGCAGCGCGATTTTGGACGTTAAATGCACGTATGCTGATCGGGGCGACGCCAGCGCTTGCTCTTTGGCTCGGCTGGTCTTTAGATCGCCTCGCAGCAGTGCAGCGCGGCCTTGCGCTGGTCGCAAGCGGCGCGCTTGTTGCTGCGCATATCCCTAGTTTTGGCGTCACATACGCCAAATCGCTTGAGGTGTTCGACCCCTACGACCCGCATCAGTACTGTGCACGCATTGCGCCGTTGGCGCAGCGCACCGATGTAGTGGTGTTCAACGTGCTCAGCCCGGCTGGGTTTTACGCGCTCGACTGCCGTGAGAGTAGCCCGCCTTGGTCGTACGCGCTAACTTGGGATCCCGTGATCGAACCGCGCATGCTGTGGGAAGCGCGGCTGAGCGCGCTGGCGCAGCAGCATTCGCGTTTGTGGTTAGTGCTGTATCGTGGCTTGGCAGGACACAACGGTGACTTGCGCGGCTGGGCGGACACGCGCTTCTTCCCTGCATACGGCGCATGGAGCGAGGAAGGCGTCTTCTTCGGCTTATACGGGACGACGCAGCCCACAGTTGCGGCACCGCTGCCCGAAGATAGCTGGGAGCACGTACGTCTGGTCGAGGCGCGCACGGTGCGCGCCATACGTGCAGGTCACGTGTTGCCCCTAGGGCTGACGTGGCGCGCTGATGCGCCAGTGCAAGCTGACTACAAAGTGTTCGTGCACGCGCGCGCGCCTGATGGTCGGCTCATCGCGCAGCACGACGCCATGCCGCTCAACGACTTGCGCCCTATGACGCGCTGGCAAGTGAGTGAGCGGGTGTACGATGCGCATGGCTTGGCGCTGCCACTCACGTATCAAGGCGCGCTCGAGATCCTCGTTGGGCTGTATGACCCGCGCACAGGGGCGCGTTTGATCACGCGCAGCGGCGCGGATGCGCTAACAGTGGCGCATGTGCAGGTGAGCGCACCATGAGCACGTCGCCGGTTGTTCTGCTTGACGGCGCGATGGGCACAGAGCTGGAGCGGCGCGGCGTGGACACTGCGCTGCCGCTTTGGTCGGCTGCGGCGCTCGATACTGCACCGCAGGTCGTGCAGCAGATACACCTCGACCACATTCGCGCTGGCGCGCAGGTGATCACTGCGAACACTTTCCGCACCAACCTGCGCGCGCTGCGAAAGGCAGGCTTGGCGCATCGCATGCGCGAGTTGACCTTCCGCGCGGTGGCGCTGGCACGGGCTGCGATTGCCGAAAGCGGCAATGCACAGGTGCGCCTCGCGGGCAGCATTGCGCCTGTTGAGGATTGTTACTCGCCTGAGCTAGTGCCCACTGAGGAAGAGCTGCAAACCGAGCATGCGCTGTTGGCGCGCTATCTCGCCGAAGCCGGCGTTGACCTTTTGCTCATCGAGACGCAGAACACTATCCGCGAGGCTGTTGCTGCAGCGCGCGCGGCAGCCAGCACGGGCAAGCCGTTTTGGGTGAGCTTTGTCCTTGACAACCAGAATCGGCTGCTCAGCGGCGAATCGCTTTCTGATGCGGTGCGTGCAGTGTTGCCTTTTGCGCCGCAAGCGATTCTCGTGAACTGCGTGCCCACGTCGCAAGTGCGCGCGGCGGTGCGCCTGCTGCGCCATGCAACGCCGCGCGAGATCGCGATTGGCGCTTACGCCAACGCAGGGCGTGTGGACGAGGCGACCGGCATCTGGACGATGGAGGGCGGCGACTCTCCTCAGGCTTATGCCGAGGCAGCGCAGGCGTGGATCGCGGAAGGCGCGACTATCGTCGGCGGCTGCTGCGGCACTACCCCCGAGCACATTGCAGCGCTACGAGCATCGCTGCGCTAGCTCAGCGCCACAGCGCGCAGCGCCTCTACGCGATCCGTGTGCTCCCAAGGCAGGTCAATGTCAGTGCGCCCGAAATGGCCGTACGCTGCGGTCTGGCGATAGATCGGGCGCCGCAGATCCAGATCGCGGATGATCGCGCCTGGGCGCAAGTCGAACACCTCTGTGATCGCTTTGACGATCTTCTCATCGCTCACCTTGCCCGTGCCGAACGTCTCGACGTTGATCGAGAGCGGGCGCGCCATGCCGATGGCATAGGCGACTTGCACCTCGCAGCGATCAGCTAAGCCCGCAGCGACCACATTTTTAGCCACCCAGCGGCAGGCATACGCCGCCGAGCGATCCACTTTTGTGGGGTCTTTGCCGCTGAAAGCGCCGCCGCCGTGCCGTCCCATGCCGCCGTAGGTGTCCACGATGATCTTTCGCCCTGTTAAGCCCGCATCGCCCATCGGGCCACCGACGACGAACCGCCCTGTTGGGTTGGTGTAGATCTTGAGCTTGCTGTCCACCATCTCTGGCGGCAGCACGGGTTTAATGACGTGCTCGATGAGCGCTTCGCGGATTTCGCCTTGTGAAACGTGAGGCGCGTGCTGCGTGGAAATCAGCACGGTGTCCACGCGCACGGGCCTGCCGTAGCGATACTCGATGGTCACTTGGGTCTTGCCGTCTGGGCGTAGCCACGGCAGCGTGCCGTTCTTGCGCACTTCAGCGAGCCGCCGCGCGAGGCGGTGCGCCAGTGCGATGGGCATCGGCATAAGCTCCGGCGTCTCGTTGCACGCGAAGCCAAACATCATGCCCTGGTCGCCGGCGCCGAGGCGGTCGAGTTCGTCTCCCGTGCTGCCCTCGCGCGCTTCGAGCGCTTGATCCACGCCCTGAGCGATGTCTGGCGATTGGCTGGCGATGGCGATCTGCACGCCGCAGGTGTGTCCATCGAATCCTTTTTCGGAGGAGTCGAAGCCGATATCGAGGATCACGCTGCGCACGAGCTGATCAAAGTTCACGTGCGCGCGCGTGGTGATCTCGCCCAAGCACATCACGAAGCCTGTTTTGACGGCAGTCTCGCAAGCAACGCGGCTGTAAGGGTCTTGCGCAAGGCAAGCGTCCAGCACGGCGTCCGAGATTTGATCGCACATCTTGTCGGGATGCCCTTCTGTCACCGATTCGGAGGTGAAGAAGAGCTGCGGTGAAGACATGAAACTGCTGCCCACGGTTCTTCGTCCTCTTTGGTGTGAAGTTTCGATTTGCGTGCCCTTCGTGTGTTGCGCGAAGTGCGCCGTGTGCGAGCAACGAAAAGCGCGCCTTTGACGAGGCGCGCCGAGTGACCAAGCAACGATGCCGCTTATCTTTCAGAGGTTGACCTCTGACGGAGTTGGCACGCTAGCGCGCGAAGGGGCGCGCTCGTTGCCGCAGCGTCGTCGGGCCGGTCCCTCGGCTGCTCTTGATAAGGGCGAGGCAAGTATAGCATCGCGCCTCATTACAGCCGCCACGCCCACGCGATCAACGGCACGGCAAGCGCTATCACCAATGCTGTGAGCGGCAAGCCAACGCGAGGGTAATCCGCAGCAGTGTAATTGCCAGGTCCCATCACAAAAGCGTTGACGGGATGCGCCGCGGGCGTGAGAAAAGTGATTGAGCTGCCCACGGCGACGAACATCGCCAATGCGCGCGGGTCAGCGCCGAGGGCATTCGCGGTGCTGATGGCGATTGGCGCGAGCACCGCCGCGCTCACTTGCCCAGATGTGACCTGCGCTAGCAACACCGTCGCGATGAGCAGCCCCGTGCCAACAGCAACGACGCCTCCGCCTGCAAGCGTGTCCACCACGGCGTGCCCTAGTGCTTTCGCCAAGCCGCTGTGCGTGAGCGCGGTCGCGAGCGGCCACATGCCGGCGATTAAGAAAACAGCGCGCCATTCCACGGCGCGGTATGCTTCCTCCAGCGAGAGGCAGCGCGTCAGCACGAGCGCCAGCGCGCCGCTCATCATTGCTAGCGGCACACTGACCACGTTGAGCGCAGCTGCGGCAAGCGCAAGCGCTACGATGCCGCTGGCTACGACCATGCGACGCGGCGCGTCATCAGGGCGCGAGGCGCGCAAAACGAGAAAATCTGGATCAGACTGCAACAGCGATAGCGCTTGCTCTGAGCCGTAAACCAGCATCGTGTCGCCGAACTCCAGCGGGATGTCGGCGAGGTCAGTGCGCACTGAGCGGCCGCCGTGCCAAATCGCCACAACAGTGGTGCCGAAGCGATCGCGGAAGCGCAACTGCCGAAGTGTCTGTCCTGCTGCACGGGAGCGTGGCGCCAACATCACCTCGACCCAAGAAGCAGCGCTGCTCTCAAGCGCCTTGGCGAAAGGCTGTGCATCTTCGAGGGCGAGACCTAGTGTCGCGGCTTGCTCGGCGCGCTCGCGGCGCCCGATGGTAAGCAGCACGTCGTGCGGTCGCAGAGTCAGGCTTGTTGTTGGCGCGTAGATGACGCGACCATTGCGCACGACAGCCAAAACGCTGATGCCAAATGAGCTGCCAATGCCGCTCTGTCCGAGCGGCGCATTTGCGAGCGGTGAGTTCGGCTGCACGCGCAGCGCGTTCAGCCGTTCTGGCAGGGCGTAGACTTCAGCGAGCGCTGTCGAGTCGCTGGTTGGCATGGGAGCAAGCCCGTCGCGGCGCGGCAGCAGGTGTCGCCCAAGCATGGTGACGAAGAGAATGCCAATCACCGCGATTGGGCCGCCAATGGGCAGAAAATCGAGCAAGCCGTACCCCGGCGTTCCAGAGGCGACCAATGCGGCGGAGACGATGAGGTTGCCCGTGGTGAGCAGGGTCGCCATCCCGCCTAGTTCCGTGCCGATCGCGAGCGGCAGCATCACGCGCGAAGGGGCAAGTTTCTGACGCCTGAGTGCCTCGACTGCGCTGGGCAAGATCACCGCTGCAGCGGCGATGTTGTTCATCACCAGCGAGAGCAATGCGCCGGCGCTCATGACTGCTGCCACCATCCCTCTTTCGCTGCCGCCGCTTAGTCGGAGCAACGCTGCGCTCATGCGGCGCGTTGCACCACTGCGATGCAGTCCCTGCGCGATGACGGAGATGCCGATGATGGTGATCACGGCAGGGCTGCTGAAGCCCTCGAAGAGGCGCTCTGGTGGAACAACGCTGAGCAGCCCAAGCGCAATCGCCACCAGCCAAGCCACGGCGTCGGCTCGGAGGCGGTTGCTCAGCATCAGCGCGAAGGCTGCACAACCAATCAGCACAGTGAGCCATTGCGCTGGCATTTTGGAAGGTTAGGCTTGTGTGGCAAGCGTGGCTGCTTCGTTGCGGAGATCGCCATCGTGTGGCACTTGTGCAAGACGAATCACGCGAAACGCCTCGGCTGGGCATAGCCTACGTCCCGCCTCATAGGCCCAAAGGCGCACACGCTCAGCGGTAGCGGCGTCGACTTGGCTTTTGTGAGCGAGCAGCGCCTGAAGCTTGATCTCGAGCGTGTCGCTAATGTCCACCCAGCAGTTTGCGTCTTCCGCCCACTGGAGCCACACTTCGCGCACTTGGTGTGGCTCACCCAACTCAGGGTAGAGCAGCGGCATGGCAGCCGAGGGCGCGATGGCGTCGAGCGTGGCTATGCCCACAGCGCGGTGGTCAGGATGGTTGATGTAGTCATCGCCGACAAGAACTCGGCGCGGATCCATGGCGATCACGACTTCGGGGCGGTAGGCGCGGATCAGGCGGATCAGGTCCTTGCGCAGCGCAAGCGAGGGCGTCACCTCACCATCTGGGTAGCGTAAGAAGACCACTTCGTGGACGCCGCAGATCGCAGCTGCTGTGCGCTGTTCTTCTTCGCGCAGAGCAGCAAGCGTTTCGCGAGTGTAGTCGGGGGTGCGGCTCCCGATGTCGCCACTGGTCACCAGCACGTACACGATGCGAGTGCCCGCGCGCGCCCACTTGGCACAAGTGCCGGCGCAACCAAATTCGATGTCGTCGGGGTGTGCTGCAATGACCATCGCAGAACGAGGGGCTGTGTTCGCATGCATCACACGCCGATTGTATGCACACCCTTCACACCAACATCGGTGGGTTGGGCCAAATGCCTTCGGTGTGAGCGCGCATGATGGCTCGATTGAAAGGAAAAGCAGTGCGGAAGCGCTGACGCTGCTCAACAGGCAGCGAGGATTCAACGCGCTGCAGGAGCGCCACGGCTTCTTGGAGAGCTGCTTGCGCCTCTTCAAAGCGCCCGAGCGCGTGCAACACTTGCGCGCGCGCAAACCACACCTGTTGAGGGTTTTCCGCTTGAGGCAAGCGGCTTAGGTCGGCAACCGCGTGCGCGCTGTGCGCGTCGGCAGCGGCAAAATCGCTCAGACGCAGACAGGCAATGGCGAGGAAAGCGCGGTCAATGCTTGTGTCTAGATGTCCCTGTGCCGCGCGCAACGCGAGCCCCTCCTCCATTCTCTGGCGCGCTGCTTCGAGCTTCCCTTGCTGCAGCAAGGCTGCGCCGAGATTCGCCAGCGCGGCTGCTTGCTGAGCAGGCAGATTTGCTGCCAGGGCGCGCGCGTAAGATTCTTGCAGCCAGCGCTCGCCCTCAGCACCGCGCCCCATCCAAACAAGCGCTGCGCCGAGGTTGCTAGCGGCGACACACAACCCGCGCACGTCTTGCAGCGTCTCGAACAGGCTGTATGCCTCGTGTGCGAGCGCCCAGCCGGTCTCGAAGTCCCCCATCCGCAGGGCGAGCGCGCTGGCGTTGACGCGTGCTGCTGCCATGCCTTGCCGCAGTTCCAAAGCTGCGTAGCCTGCGTAGGCAGCTTGATAAGCCACCAATGCCTCTTCCCAGCACCCTAAGCGGGCGCACATGCGAGCGACCAGCACTTGCGCAGCCGCCTCAGCGTCCGGCATGCCGCGTCGCGCGAATAAGCGCGCAGCTTCTCGTGCATGGGTGAGCGCCTCCGAGAAACGGTTTCGCAGAGCGGCAACGTTGCCGAGCGCCAGCATGAGGTTTGGGAGCAGAGGCGAGCGCGCGCCAGCCACGCGAATTGCTTGTTGAAGCGCAGCTTCAGCGGCTTCAAATCGTTCACGCCACTGCTCCATCTCGGCGCTGAGCAGCCAAGCTTGCACTTGAAGGGTGCTATCTCTGTGTTGCTTTGCCAATGCGAGCGCTTGCTGCAAGGTGGTCTCGGCTTCTTCCCAGCGTTGGCTTCGGGCGAGGGCGCGAGCGAGCATGATCAGGATTGCAGCGTCGGTGTACAGGCTGCAGCTTGCAGCGCGCTGCAGCATCTCAACCGCTTCGTGCCAGGCTTCGCGCGCCAGCGCATAGCGCCCACGCCGACGATACACTTCGGCTTGCCACTCTGGGTGGTTGTGGGTCGCTTCCGACAACTGCTGGAGGCTATCCAAAATGTCAGCCTGCTTCTCGCGTTGAGCGCTTTCGTGCAGGATGTCCTCCTGGGCGCACAGCAGCGCGAACTGCAGCGCGCAGTCGCTAGTGAGCGCAAGCCCACGTTGTGCGGCGTTGAGCGCAGCCTC